>JBILCF010000103.1:0-9791 GCA_044353325.1 Chitinophagaceae bacterium
GAGAAAAAATAGTCGAGGACGTACTAAAACCAATTTTTTCGGAATAAGTTCCATTCCATGATGGTCTTATTTGATTTTCCATTTCCATATTTTGTTTCAGCGCTTTCGCTAAAGTCAATTCTAGTCAAAAGTTTTTGTGCATCAAATATCCCAAATTGATACCTGTTTGAATACCTTTACCAAAATTTACTTTTTCATCTTTAATTGTAGCACTTAAAGAGCTACTTGTCGCACTGAAGTACCCATTCGTAACACCACCCATCCCAAAATGATAAGATGTATGAACGCCGGCATAAAATTTTGTGCTTGTATTGAAGATGTATTTAAAAGCGATACTAACGTAATAAAAGCAAAGGTTAAAGTAGATTTTTTCATAATTAAATTTTATGTTGCCAAATGTAATTTCGAGTTACTATACCACATAATTTATTCATGTATTTTATGGTTTTAATTTAATCATAATCAAATACCAACTTGATTGAATAAAATTATGATGAAGTGATTTTTTTTAATAAAAAAAAGCCACCCAAATTGATGGCTCTTTGATTACAGTAGGCTGTTTAATGTAAGATAATAATATCTAGATAGGATTGAGATGTTGAACTTTTGAACGAAACAAAGTAGATACCACATGGTCAGTTATTCAAAACTTAGAGGGCATGAACTATAGATAATGTTTGTGAACTAAATTACACCGAGAAAAACAGAAGTTTTCTTAAATTGTTGAATTTTAATTTGCATTTTTAACAATTTAGAATGACAAGTTATAGCTTTTTTAAAATTGTTGTTGCAACATGTATTATTTTTTTATTCTTTCACTTCAAACTGTTTTTTATATATACAGTAAATAAAACCTATAGGTTTCGAAATTCAAATCTCCTATGTTTGTAGAAAATAATCTGAACATCAAAACTCATATGTCTAAAATTGCTATTATTGGTTCGGGATTTTCAGGTTTGAGTGCTGCTGCTTATTTGTCAAAAGCAGGGCATGAGGTTCATGTATTTGAAAAAAACAACAGTATTGGTGGAAGGGCTCGCCAATTCAAAACCGAAAATGGTTACTCTTTTGATATGGGGCCAAGTTGGTATTGGATGCCTGGCGTTTTCGAAAAATTCTTTGCTGATTTTGGTTATTCGCCATTAGATTTTTACAATTTAAAACTTCTTAACCCTTCATTTGATGTTTTGTTTGGCGAAAATGATAAGATTAGTATTCCCGAAAATTATGTAGAACTTAAAAGATTGTTTGAATCCATTGAAAAGGGGAGTTCTTTAAAGTTGGATCAATTTATGGAAGAAGCAGAGTTTAAATACAAAACAGGTATTGAAAACTTGGTATACAAACCGGGCCTTTCATATTGGGAGTTTGCTGATATGGATCTCATCAAAGGTATGTTTAAACTACAAGTATTTACTTCTTTTAGTAAGCATGTTCGTAAGTTTTTTACACATCCAAAGCTTATCGCCTTGATGGAATTCCCAGTATTATTTCTAGGCGCTATGCCGCAGGACACTCCAGCATTGTACAGCCTTATGAACTATGCAGGTTTGAAGCTAGGTACATGGTATCCAATGGGGGGATTTGTAAAAATAATTGAAGGGATGCAACAAGTCGCTGAACAACTTGGTGCTACTTTTCACACAAATTCAAACGTAGAACAAATTCAAGTTGAACAAGGCGAAGCAAAGGGGATTATATTAAATGGTTCGTTACATTTATTTGACGGTGTTATTGCTTCGGCTGATTATCATCATGTTGAAGAAAAATTACTTTCTCCAGAATATAGAAATTACAATGAATCATATTGGGATAAAAAAACTTTCGCTCCTTCATGTTTGATTTATTATATCGGAGTATCTAAACGTATTAAAAATTTAGAACACCACACCTTATTTTTTGATGAAGATTTACATCCCCATGCTTTAGAAATATATAAAAATCCATCATGGCCACAAAAGCCTTTGTTTTACGTTTGTTGTCCTTCTAAAACAGATACTGAAGTAGCACCTCAGGGACATGAAAATTTATTTCTGTTGATGCCAATAGCTCCAGGTTTGAATGATAGTGAACCTGAACGGGAGAAATATTTCGATGTAATGATGAACCGCTTGGAATTACATACCAAGGAATCCATCCTTCCATTCATTGATTATAAAAAAAGCTATTGTGTCAATGATTTTATTCAAGACTATAACTCCTACAAAGGAAATGCCTATGGTTTGGCCAATACTTTAATGCAAACTGCAAATTTAAAACCTAAAATAAAAAACAATAAAATCAATAATTTATTTTATACCGGTCAATTGACTGTTCCCGGTCCTGGAGTTCCTCCTTCGATTATATCTGGCGAAATAGCTGCAGAATTATTACATAAACAATTAATTAAAAATCGGAATGAAGTTACTATTTGATTCGGTATCAACAGAATGTAGTAAGCTCACCACCAAAGCTTACAGCACGAGTTTTTCGTTGGGAATATATTTTCTCAACAAACGTTTGCGTTCGTCAATTTATTCTATTTATGGTTTTGTTCGATTTGCAGATGAAATTGTAGATAGCTTTCATGGCTTTGACAAACAACATTTACTCAAAAAGTTTAAAGCCGATACTTATGAAGCTTTAGAAATGAAAATCTCTTTGAATCCTATCTTAAATGCATTCCAATGCGTAGTAAATAAGTACGACATTGAGCAAGATCTCATTGATCGTTTTTTGCATAGCATGGAAATGGACTTACAACAAGTAGAATATACAACTGAAAAATATGAAGAGTATATATTAGGCTCAGCTGAAGTGGTTGGTCTAATGTGTTTACATGTCTTTACTGAAGGTGACAAAGCATTGTATGCTGAATTAAAACCATTTGCGATGAAACTTGGAGCTGCTTTCCAGAAAATTAATTTTTTAAGAGATTTAAATATGGATGTTAATTCGTTAGGAAGAACTTATTTTCCGAATGTAGACATGACAAAATTCACCTCTGTAGAAAAGAAAATGATAGAAGCGGAAATAGAACAAGATTTCAATGACGCTTTAATAGGCATCAAAAAACTACCATCTAGTTCACAAGCTGGCGTATATTTGGCTTTTGTGTATTACCGATCATTGTTTAATAAAATAAAAAAGATATCTGCTCAACGCGTTATGCAAGAACGTATTCGAATTTCGAATGGTCAAAAGTTTGGCCTTATGGTGAATTCGATGTTGCGCTATCACATGAGTATGCTATGAGATCGATTTTAATTTTTTTTATTACATTATTTTTTTCATGGAACACGGCCCTTGCTCAACCTGAGTTGAGCAAAATCCGTAGTTTATTTTTAACAGCTTCGAACAACAAAACGAGTTGCGAATTGTTCAAAAAAGAATGTGACAAACTAGCATCATCACTATCTACAACCATTCAAGGCTACAGAGCATGTTCAAAAATGATGTCAGCCAAGTATTTTATCAATCCATTGACTAAGCTGACCGAATTTAAACAAGGTAAACAACAATTGGAACATTGTATACAAAAAGATCCAAATAACATTGAGTTGATTTATATTCGTTACTCGATACAAACTCATGTGCCTTCATTTTTGGGCTATTCTTCAGATTTAGATCAAGATAAACAAAAATTAAAACAAGCAAGTACAAATTTAACTGACCTTGAACTTAAAAAAAATATAATTGCATATATAGCTCAAAATTTACATTAAACGCAATTTGATACATGACAAATGAAATGTTGATACTCGTAGACCAATACGATCATCAAATAGGGCTTATGGAAAAAATGGAAACCCATGAAAAGGGTTTACTACATCGTGCGTTTTCTGTTTTTATATTGAATTCTAAAGGTGAAATTTTACTTCAACAGCGCGCATTGGGTAAATATCATTCACCAGGATTATGGTCTAATACTTGTTGTAGTCATCCTATGGCAGGCGAAACAACATTAGATGCTGCGCATCGTCGTTTGTTTGAAGAAATGGGTATGAAAGCGGAGCTTTTACCAGTATATCAGTTTTTGTATAAAGCAGAATTTGAAAATGGATTGACTGAACATGAATATGATCATGTTTTTATCGGTATAAGTGACGATGCACCAAACCTTAATCCTGATGAAGTGGCCGATTGGAAATACATTTCAATAGAGGATCTTTCACTCGATTTGAAATCAAATCCTGAATTATATAGTGTTTGGCTATCAGCTTGTTTTGATGAAGTACGTACAAAAATTCAGTCATCAAATTTATTCAATCATTAATTTCTATTCTATGAGTCCTATATTATTATATTCAATCGTCGTTTTGCTCACATTTTTTGGTATGGAATGTGTAGCTTGGTTAGCACATAAATATTTAATGCATGGTTTTTTGTGGAACTTACATCGTGATCATCACAAAAAAGACCATTATAATTTTTTTGAAAAAAACGACTACTTCTTTCTCATATTTGGCGTACCCGGTGCATTGCTTACTATTCTAGGTTCAATGAATGGTTTTGGCGTTATGTTTTGGATTGGTGTAGGTATTTCGTTGTATGGAATGGCTTACTTTTGGGTACATGATATTTTTATACATCAACGATTCAAATTATTTCGCAATGCAGACTCTGTATACTTTAGAGCCATACGTAGAGCGCATAAAATGCACCACAAACATATAGATAAAGAAGATGGTGAGTGCTTTGGTATGCTTTGGGTTCCGTTTAAGTATTTTCGCGAAGAGAAACAAAAGAAGGCAATATGAATTCACTCTATTTAATAGTTGATTTATGTTCCTTGTTGCCTACTGTTTTTTTATCGTTTCACCCTAAATTGAAATTTTATAAACATTGGGCTTTACTGTTTCCATCAATACTCATAGCGGCCTCGATTTTTATAGCCTTTGATAGTTTGTACACTTCATTAGGTATTTGGGGATTCAATTCAGATTATCTTTTAGGTTACAACATCGGTAATTTACCAATAGAGGAAATCTTGTTTTTTATCTGTATACCATATGCTTGTATTTTTTCATATTATTGTCTAAAAACATTGGGTGTAAAAGATTATTTTAAATTTCAACAAAGGAATATATCAATTGGTTTGATCGTATTTTCAATTGGAATGGCATTGTATTATTTTTCAAACTTATATACACTATTTGCGTTTGCTAGTGTGATTTTAATGTTATCAATTCTTCAATTTATCTTGAAAGTTTCGTGGTTGAGTCGTTTTTATTTTGCTTATTTAATCTTGCAAATTCCATTTTTGATTGTCAATGGTATTTTGACAGGCACAGGTTTAGATAATCCGGTCGTATGGTATAATCCCAACCATATTATTGGGCTTAGAATTCACACAATACCTTTTGAAGATACATTTTATGGTATGTCCATGTTATTACTATCCTTAGCTTTGTATGAATTTTTTCTATCTCGAAAACAAATTCAAACAGCGTGAAACATGTTGCGGTCATAGGTGCAGGTATTGCAGGTATTGCTGTAGCTATTCGTTTGCAACATGCAGGATTTGATGTGACGGTTTATGAACGAAACTCTTACCCTGGAGGTAAACTTTCTGAAATAAACTTCAATGGATATCGTTTTGATGCAGGCCCTTCTTTGTTTACAATGCCGCATTTTGTGGATGAATTATTTTCATTAACTGGTAGCAATACTTCGGCGTATTTTGAATACATTAAAAAGGATATTGTATGCGAATATTTTTTTGCAGATGAAACAAGGTTTACTGCTTATGCTGACTTGGAGCAATACAAGCATGAAGCAATTCAAAAATTTGATGTTGATTCACAAAAGTTGAGTTCATATTTTGAGCAAAGCCATTTAAAGTATGATTTAACCAGTCCACTTTTTTTGGAAAAAAGTTTACATAAACTTTCAACCTATTTATCTAAGGATACAATTAAAGCAATTGCATCAATGCATAAGCTTACTTTGTTTAATACTTTGCATGAAGTAAATCAATCCTTTTTTGATAATCCAAAGCTTGTGCAACTATTTGATCGATATGCTACATATAATGGATCTTCGCCTTATTTGACACCGGGCATTATGAGTTTAATACCCCATCTTGAACAATATTATGGGACTTTTTTCCCGAAAGGTGGCATGATTTCAATTACTAAAAGTTTGGTCAAATTAGCTGAGGATATTGGTGTGAAATTTAAGTATGGCGTTAATGTGGATTCGATTTCTGTAGAATTAAAAAAAGCGAATGGTGTTGTAGTAGATGGTCAGTTTGAAGTAGCTGATATTGTAGTCAGCAATATGGATATAGTACCAACGTACAGAAAGTTATTGGCTAACCAGCCACAGCCTGAGAAAGTTTTACAACAAGAGCGGTCAAGTTCAGCATTGATTTTTTATTGGGGTGTTCAGCATGTTTTTCAAGAATTAAATTTACATAATATCTTTTTTGCCGACAATTATCAAGCAGAATTTAAAGCCTTATTTGAGACAAAAAATGTTGTTGATGACATTACTGTATATGTCCATATTTCAAGCAAGGATGAACCAAGCGATGCGCCTGCGGGTTGTGAAAACTGGTTTGTGATGGTGAATGTACCTTCTAATATTGGACAAGATTGGGATGAAATCATTCAACGTACACGAACCAATATTATCAATCGTATTTCGTCGCAGCTTAAAGTAAATCTTTCGGAATTAATTTCCTGTGAATCAATTTTGGACCCAAGATCCATTGAGTTTAAAACACAAAGTTATCAAGGTGCATTGTATGGTGCTGCAAGCAATGATCGATATGCCGCATTTTTAAGACACCCTAATTTTTCTCGAACCATAGATAATATTTATTTTTGTGGAGGTAGTGTGCATCCTGGTGGTGGAATTCCATTATGTTTGCTTTCAGCCAAAATAACTTCTGATTTAATTGGTAAACCTTAAATGAAGCAACTACTCAAATATAAGTTAGCATTTTCTATATTTTTGATATGGCTATTTCATGTATCAGGTATTATAGGTATTTTAATCGGGTATGAAAATTGGTTTGTAGGTCTTACACCTTTAAATTTATTACTTTGTTTTGGTGTAGTACTTTGGAATATTGAACCTTTTTCTATTAAAGAAATGCTCATTCTTTTGATTCCATTTGTTATCGGATTTTATGCAGAATACATTGGCGTTCATTATGGTTTTTTATTTGGTAGCTATAGGTATGGAGATAATCTAGGGTATAAATTGGCCGATATACCATTGATGATAGGTATCAATTGGGCTTTGTTAATATATGCTTCAACTGGTTTAAGCCGATATTTCTCAGTAAATAGATATGTACGAATAGTAATCGCATCTTTTTTAATGGTTTTCCTTGATTTTTTCATGGAAACTACAGCACCTCGTTTTGATTTTTGGGTGTTTAAAGACGGGGTAGCACCTTTGCAAAATTATATTGGATGGTTTTTAGTCGCTTTAATTGCGAATTCATGTTATATGTTTTTTCGCCCCAAAGTGAATCAAGTTCTAGCTACTCATTTGTATGCAGTTATGTTGATTTTCTTCGTTGTTTTTTATTTTTTATAATGATTTCTTGGACTACTTTTTTAATAAAAAAACATCCAATTCGATCGAATTGGATGTTTAATAAAAAGTGATTTTAAAATATTTATTCTACTATGATTTTCTTGGTAAAAGTATTGCCAATATTTGTTTGTCCTTTCAAAATGTAAAACCCAGATGATAACTTTTCAATTAATGGAAGTTGAATATATTTATCTGTATTGTTGTTTAAGTTGATACGTTTTATAATTTGTCCTTTCAAATCTAAGATTGTGATATCAGTAATGATATCTGGTACAAGTTCAGAAACACTTAAATTGATTTCAGCTTTTGTTGGCGTTGGAAATAATGTTATCTCATTGCTCAAGTTACTCGGTGTAATTGAAGTTGAATTTGCTGATTGTTGTTTTGTTCTAACAAGTTGATTGTTGGAGTTGCATGGGTATGTAGGATAAAAACTAGGTCCTACAAAACCAAGAGCAGGAACTGTTTCATTTTCGTAAATATCATTGGCTTCGTAAAAAGGGGTGATTTATACGGAACGTACATCCATATATTTGTCTGCATATTGTAGTACAGACATGTCGCCACCTGTTATCCAATTGGTATTGCCGTACCATACGCCAATCCAAAATCTTGAAGCTCTAAATGGAATATAAGTCGGGTTTGTTTCTTGTCTAACCAATACGCTATCAAAATACCAACTTATAGATGGCGCAATATTTGAATCTCCTGTATGCCATTCAATTGTATATGTATGAAAATCTTGTGAAGCGTCAACTACATTTAAATTTTCTTTGTACGAAATGCCAGAAGTAGTTAAGCCTACGCCGTCACATAATCCACCCCAAGTATTGTATAAACCATCTGTTATGGTATGTTTGTTTCCAGTATACAAATTAGATGGAAACTCCCAATCTATTTCTGAATTTTTCATACCACCATTTTGGAAATTAGGATCTTCAATATAATGAAATGTCCAAAATGCATTGATCATACCAGGAGTCACTTTGGCTACGACTTCATATCGGCCTGACGCATAATAATCTTTAGTAGCAATACATGCTCCGACACGTACTTTGCCATTTCCTAAAATATTTGCAACACCATTTATTGGTCCATTGTATAAATCGCCATGACCATGGAAACGCATACCACCATCGCAAAGTAATTCAAGATTTTCTGGTACTACACCATTGTTGTATGCTACATTTCCATTGCCCCATTCTTTTTTTACGACCAGCCATTTTGAATTAGATAAAGTGTTTCCAGTTGAGTCTTCAAAGTTTTCTATGAGTTCGCCTACAGGTGGCGCAGGAAACTCTTGGCTAAGAAATCCAAAAGTAGTAGGTGGTGTTATCAATTCAACATCATCAACATACATTGAATCTTGTTGGCCTCTATACATCGAAATTTGAACAATAGTTTGTTGAAGATTTACATTATTTGGTACTGTAAAGGTGTTTGTATATTTAGTCCAAGTTGTTGTTGGAAAGAAGCTTTTTGAAATAACTTGATTTGAACCGTTGGGATAATTGAATCTAACTTTTAAATCAATACTTTTAACCTTATTGTTTACTGCAAGATTTGATTTTAACCATGCAGAAATACTGTATGTTTTGCCCGGTATTAAATTTGTTATAGTTTCCGTCATAAAAGCATCGCCACCAGCATTCGTAGTTGAAATTATTTTAGCACAATAATTTGAGTTATATCCATTTGTTGCTGTTTTAACTCTATTTGCATTTGGAAGGGGAGTCCAATTTGTTAGTAAATTTGATTCAAATGTTGGGTTTTGAATTGTGTTTCCGCCAGGGCTAGCAGTTAATGGAGGCGTAAATGTTTTTACATAAGGTGTATAAATACAGGTAGGATTTTGAGCTTGTGAAAGCAAGCTTATGCATAGCAAAGCTAGCATACTTTGGAGTTTTTTTTCATTGATTGTGTTTTTTGTAGTTAATTGAATAGAAATTGTCGAAGTCGTTGAAAGTCAGTTAATTAGCGTGCCTAAATGCCTCTTTTAAGATGAATTTATTTTAAAAAGTTATTCTCATATATGTTGATAACTAATTAAATATGTATTAAAATTATACCAATATATAATTTTCATATATGTGCAAAATTTACATCATTTTCTAACAATAAAGGTGAATAAAGTAAATTAGGCTGTAGATTTTAAAATGTTGAATTGTATACATTTATTTTTTTAATTTTAGGCTTTATCAAATTCATATGCGTTGTATTTTTTTCTTATTGTTGATTATTATTAGTTTGAACAGTTT
>JBILCF010000236.1:0-3238 GCA_044353325.1 Chitinophagaceae bacterium
CGGTAAATGGATTGGAGCATATAGATAAAGTCATAGAAATAGACCAATCGCCCATTGGTCGTACGCCAAGAAGCAACCCAGCTACGTATTGTAATTTTTTCAATGATGTGCGACAATTGTTTGCTATTATACCTGAAGCTAAAATTAGAGGTTACAAGCCAGGCCGTTTTTCATTTAATGTCAAAGGAGGCAGATGCGAAACATGTGAAGGAGCAGGGATTAAGACTATCGTCATGAATTTTTTACCTGATGTACATGTTCATTGTGAACGATGTAATGGTCGACGTTTTAATAGAGAAACACTTGAAATTAAATATAAAGGCAAATCTATTTCGGATGTATTGGATATGACTGTATCTGAAGCGACAGATTTTTTTAAACATATACCATCTTTATATCGTAAAGTGAAAACATTAGAAGAGGTTGGACTTGGATACATCACACTTGGTCAAAGTGCAGTAACATTAAGCGGCGGAGAAGCACAACGTGTAAAACTGGCAACTGAATTGGCCAAAAAAGATACAGGTAAAACTTTTTATATATTGGATGAACCAACAACTGGATTACATTTTCAAGATATAGAAATGCTGTTGCAAGTGTTACAGAAATTAGTTGACAAAGGAAATTCTGTGTTAGTGATTGAACATAACATGGATGTCATAAAAGTTTCTGATCATATCGTGGATATGGGGCCAGAAGGTGGTAATGGTGGAGGCTTAGTTGTTGCAGAAGGAACCCCTGAAGCAATTTGCAAAGTCAAGAAAAGTATTACAGGACAATTTTTGAAACTTGAATTAACGAACTAGTTTTTTTAATAAACAAACTATAGTTTGGTGATTTTCTCAGTATATACTTGTTCTCCATTTGCATTAAATAATAAAAGAAAGTAATTTCCTTTGTGCATATGATGTATTCGAATTGATTTTTTTGAACTGCCTTGTTGAAACAGAATATCTTTTTCTTGTAAAAATATTTTACCGGATTCATCTATAATTTGAAATGAATATGCTGCTGCAGATACTAAGTTGACAGTTAAATCGAATGATGATTGAATTGGGTTTGGTGAAATGCTACAAGCAATACGTCGATCTAAAGTAGATGTTGAGTTAGGTTCAACGACGACATCTTTTCGGTATAATCTAAATAATTCTTCAGCAGTTGAGGTGTCATTGGTTGCATTAAAATAAAGAGAGTTGTTGTATGCTATATAAAATTTCGGTAAGCTACTAGCTAATCCCGGATTGATATCAGCAACTAAATAAGGTGAAGTAAGACCATCTGTTGCCCATATTTCGTAGCCAGTTTGTGGATGTTGATTGGTGAAAAATAATTGAGTGTCGTAAACATAAAAATAGCGAACATTACCACTGTAACTATTGCCTGAAGAATAGATAATTGAGGCCGTATTAGTTGTTAAATCATATCGACCAAGATTGATTAGATTATTCGCATCGTTTGCTGCGAAATAAATGCTGCCATTAAAATAAGTTGGAAAAGAATGGTCGCTAGTATATACACCTTGCGCAGGACCAGGATTTATATCTGTTAATCGAGTGATAACTGAACCGTCATATGAATACAATTCTTTGCCATAAACGGGTTCACTTGCTACAAAATAAAGTTTGCCATTGTGTACCATTAATGCAGTGGGATTAGAAGGTAAATACCCAGGATTGATATCTGCAACTATGTTCGTTACATTAGTACTTGGGTCAAAACAATACAATTCCATACCTGTACTTGTTGGTAAAGTGTCATTCCCACTACTAGCTGCAAAGTATAATTTATTATTGAACAAAGTTGTAAATGCAATAGTACTATGACCAATACCGGGATTGATGTCAGTTAAATTTTGTGTTGTATTTGCAATAGGGTCGTGTACCCACAATTCAGAACCGAGATTAGGTGTATTTGCTTGAAAATAGAGTTTGTTATTATATGTCAAATAATGTGAAGGATTGCTGCTGCCATTTCCTGGATTTAAATCAGCCATAATTGATGGCATTCCACCTCCATTATAACTATACAATTCACGTCCAATTTGTGGGGCTAATATTGGCATGTATATTTTATTATTCAAAATAGGCATTTTTTGATTTGTACTGACTGTTCCATCGCCAAAAACAGCGCTGCCAATTAGTTGAGGGTTTAAGTAGGGTAGCGTACTTGGTGTCATAGAAAAAACTTTCTGGCCATTGGTTCCATCATTTGCCATAAAATACAATGTAGTATCCCAAACGGTTAGCCAGCGTGGATTACTTCCGCCATTAAGGTTGAGATTTTGTATCATTTCTGAAGTATAAATTTGTGCTTGAGTGGCTATTGAGCAAATACAAAATATAAGAAGTGATAAAATTGTTTTCATATAACAAAAGTACTCAATATTTTAAGTAATTTTTGCATAGTGAGGAAATTAACAAAAATGACAATTCATTCAATACTAAAGAAAGAAGGTTATAAGTAGCTTGATTTTTTAAGTTATAAAAAAGGAATAAGGGCGCATATTATTTTTTTTCAAGCATTGAATTAGCATATTTTAAACTTGAGTTGATATAGCGCCGCATTGACGGATGTAATTTGTATTTTAATTCATTATTTGCATTGCAATACAAATTGTAAATATCCAACTCACAACCTTGGTTAAATTTGTCATACAACTTGAGCATATTCTCCTCTGTTGGGCACTCTTTACCAAAACGTTGTTTGGCTTCCCACAGGGTTCTACTTGTACCTAGTTTGGATATCTCAAGAAACATTTTAAGATAATCGTTTGCAATAGTATCCTTTGGATTACTTGTATTCCGAACGAGGTAACTAAAGTTATAGTCGAGCATTGGCGTTGTTTCTATGACAACTGTATCATGATAGCAATCGTAGTCAAGGTATATTAAGGTTGCGCCAAAAACAGAATCCCATAATGCTTTTTTTGCTTCGTATTTGTAATTTTTATTTCGATGATGAGATAAAGGATTCGGTTTGTCACTGACCAAATTTATATCAACATTAAAATTGTCAGTGTAAGTTAAATATCGCTTTGGTAAAAAAGGGATATCTTCATTTTTTATAGCGCTATTAAAACAAGGGATGGAATCAAATCTTTTTTTTAAACCAAGTTCTCTTTCATTTTCAAGCAATATTGTATTTCGTTCAAAAAAATATACATTGTGTGGGAAGTAGGCTATTTGTTGATAGTCTGAAAGGTTGACTATACTTCTAAAAATTGGTAGTTGAAAAGATT
>JBILCF010000237.1:0-3236 GCA_044353325.1 Chitinophagaceae bacterium
AAATCTACAAATTCTTCAAATGTGTCGGAGAGTACTTTCCAATTTGTAATCCCTTTTTTTAAATCGGAAAAATCATGTTTCGATTTTTTTAAAATTAAACCATGCGAAGGAAATTTTGCTTGCAAGGCAAACTCTTTTAACTCTGCTTTTGTTCTAATTTCACTTGCATTAAAATTTGTATCTGTTGTTAGTATTCTTGTAAAAATTTCAAGATTATTTTTTTTGTCGATAAACAATAAAATCTCGTCATCAGCATGAACAAAGGGCAAAGAGGGGTGCGGTCCAAATGAACCTTCACTCGAAATAGCTATATCGAAATGTCCAATTTCCATGGCTCTATAACATTTTTTACGTGCAGTTTCAAGGGCGTCATCAGTGCGATCTACTTCACCAGAAAATGTACCTAATTCATCTGTGTCAAAGTCTTCAAGTACTTTAGTTACTAAACCAAGTTCTTGCTCTAGTATGGGGCCTATGACTTTTTCTTTTTTATGTTTTGTTGCTATGACTATTGTTCTTCCGTGAAACATACTTGTTGAAAATGTATAGATTATTGTTTTCTTAGAAAATGTCGTTTACTGCCCTTGTCCCAATGAGTATCCTGCTTTGCCATCAAATGAATACAAATTTTCAGTTTTAATGGTGTCAATATTTTCTTGAAGTGCATTGTGCAATAAATCAATAATATCAGTATGATTTAAGCTTGATCCTCCCATTGGTTTGAATCTGCATCTCCAATGATCTGTGCAAAATGTTTCTTTAAAACCATCGGGCCATACTTTGATACCACGATTTGTAATCATTGTGAGCTTCAAAGATTCTTTTTCAATGCGTTGAATTTTTTCTGCAAGTTCATTTGGGTTTGTTCCTGACCAATGTACAAAAACATCCACCCCTTCTAATTGTTTATTCGCTGAAGGTTTGCGTTTGTATGTTGGAAGAACTAAAGCTGAATTCGAAGCATAGTGTACAGGTTTTAATATACTTGGCATTTTTCCAAGATTTGCTATAACGGCTTGTGCAAATTCTTTTGTTCCAACTTGTTTGGAGCTAACACCTTCTTTGTAAATGTCTATTGTATGTATTCCATCTTCTATTGTTTTGAGCCATGCATTTTGAATTTTTTCTGCCGTATTTGTTTGGCCGATATGATTCAACATCATGACAGCTCCTTGCAACAAGCCAGATGGATTAGCAATGTTTTTACCGCCTATATCCGGTGCTGTTCCGTGGATAGCTTCAAACATTGCACATTCTTCTCCAATATTAGCAGAGCCCGCTAAGCCTACAGATCCTGTAATTTGGGCTGCAATATCTGATATGATATCTCCATACAAATTAGCCATTACGATGACATCGAAATCTTCAGGAGAGTCAGCAACCTTTGCTGCACCGATATCGACAATCCAATGTTCATTTTTTATTTCAGGATATTCAAGTGCAATTTCATTGAAAACTTGATGAAACAATCCATCGGTTTGTTTCATGATATTGTCTTTGCTGAAGCAAGTTACTTTTTTTCGATTTTGATGTTTTGCGTACTCGAAAGCATAGCGAATAATTTTTTCACAACCAGGTCTGCTGATTAATTTTAAACATTGAACCACCTCATCGGTTTGTTGATGTTCGATACCTGCGTATAAGTCTTCCTCGTTTTCACGAACGATAACCATATCCATGACAGGATGTTTGGTGCTTATAAATGGATGTAAACTCATACATGGTCTTACATTTGAGTATAATCCAAGAAACTTTCTAGTCGTAACATTTAAACTTTTGTAACCGCCGCCTTGTGGTGTAGTAATGGGTGCTTTTAAAAATACTTTATTTCGGCGGATAATATCCCAAGATTCAGCGGCAATTCCTGATGTATTGCCTGATAAATAGACTTTTTCGCCTATTTGGATTTCTTCGGTTTCAATATCCGCTCCAGCAGCTTTTAAAATTTCTAAGGTTGCTTCCATAATTTCAGGACCTATGCCATCGCCTTTTGCTATTGTAATTGTAGTCATGTATTTTTTTTGTGGTGCAAATTTGCGTTGAATAATGTATAAATTAATATATATATTTGTAATCATATCCATAAATATAATTAATGAACTATACATTAAACCAACTACAGATTTTTTTAAAAATCGTACAGACGCAAAGTGTTACTAAAGCTGCCGAGGAGTTGCATTTAACTCAGCCTGCTGTGTCTATACAGCTCAAAAATTTACAAGATCAATTTGAAATTCCATTGACAGAAGTAATTAGTCGAAAAATATTTATTACCGATTTTGGAAAAGAAATAGCCGTTGCTGCTGAAAAAATTATCAATGAAGTACACGCCATTAATTATAAAACATCGGCATACAAAGGTCAATTGACTGGTAAATTGAAAATTTCAATTGTTTCTACTGGTCAGTATGTGCTACCTTTTTTTATGACTGATTTCATGCAAATGCACACTGGGGTAGAATTAAATATGGATGTGACCAATAAAAGCAAGATAATCGAAAGCCTTGAAAAAAATGAAATAGATTTTGCTTTAGTTTCTATTTTGCCTGCTAGTTTAGTCATAGAAAAGTTAGATTTACTTCAAAATAAATTATATTTGGTTGGTAGCTCTGAGCATGCATTACATGCAACTTTAAAAGGAAAAGAAATCCTTTCTAATTTGCCTTTTATATTCAGAGAAAAAGGGTCAGGCACAAGACAAACCATGGAAAATTTTATCAAGGAATACAATATTCCCGTGACTAAAAAAATGGAATTGACCTCTAATGAAGCTTTGAAACAGGCTATTTTAGCAGGTTTGGGGTATTCCATCATGCCATTGATTGGTATTCGTAATGAACTACTTCAGCAAACAGTGCAAATTATTCCGGTTCCAGGGTTGCCCATTAAAACAGTATGGAGTTTAATTTGGTTAAAAGGTAAAAAACATTCACCTATTTCAGCTTCTTTTTTAGACTATTTGAAACAAAATAAAGCTTCAATCGTTCAACAGAAATTCAGTTGGTCTGAAGAGTATTAAGGAGCGTATTCTATTCATACTGGAGTTCCAACCTTTGAGTAGACAAATTAGTTAAGAGAATAAGTGCGAACTTTACAAGATGACAACAATACGAAAAACGTACATCCAATAATTTAAAATTAGAGCCGTAGAACTCAGCAAGCAACGAGGCAATGCTTCCGCTGTAGCCAAAGAATTAGGCATTGGAGTAACCTAACTTTACAAATGGCAATTGGCA
>JBILCF010000238.1:0-3228 GCA_044353325.1 Chitinophagaceae bacterium
TACTTCTCTTAATATTTTCACATTGGCCTACCTTGTTATCACATTTGGAGAACTCTGCCTTTCACCAATTGGATTATCTATTATCACTAAACTTTCACCTAAAAATTTAGGCGGTATGATGATGGGGATGTGGTTTCTAGCTAGTGCTTATGGGCAATATGCAGCAGGATTATTAGGTGCTGGCATGTCTAGTCCGGATGAGAATGCAAGTGTAATGACTAAATTGCAAGGCTTTACTGAAGGATACTATCAATTGGCTATTTATGCATTATTTGCAGGTGTAGTTTTAATTGCCATTTCACCATTGGTTAGAAAATTAATGCATGAAGTAAAATAATATGCCTAACTTTGTATTTGTTGAAACGTATACTTTCCATATTATGTTTAGTCTTGTTTGTAGTAACTGCTACAGAATTCAATCAATTATTTAAATTGAATTCTTTCATAGAACATTACAAAGAACATAAAGCACAAGATCAGTCTTTAAGTTTACTTGAGTTTTTGGATATTCATTATGGTCATGGGAATGTTATAGATAAAGATTTTGACAAGGATATGAAATTGCCTTTTAAAACAACTTCGACTGATTTTTCATCAACTCTCATTATCCCACCTGTCAATATTCAATTTAGTCCAAAAATTTTAGTTTGGTTTCAGGAACAAAGCGTTTTTGCTTTGTGGAATACTTTTTTAACGCCATCGTATTTATCTGCTATTTGGCAGCCTCCTAGATTTGCATAATTGTATTTTCTATATTCATTGACTCATTCATGAATATACATTATTTACTATTTTTTCAAATCTAATTTTTTAGCAATGAACTTAACACATCTTCATTTGCTGTTGAACCATTTTCCTATAATAGGAACTTTGATCAGCAGTATAATTATACTCTATGGAATAATTAAAAATCAATATCAAGCCAAATCTATTGGCGCTATCATAATCATTATAATGGCAATAATAGCCATTCCCATATTTTTAACTGGAGAACCTGCGGAAGAAACAGTGGAGCATCTTCAAGGAATATCTGAATCTATTATTCACGATCATGAAGAAGCAGGCGAACAAGCAATTTGGTTTATGGAAATAGCTGGATTATTTTCAGTATTGAGCTTGTTTTTCCAATATAAAAAATCAGTCATAACAAACAATATTTTTATCCTTACATTTGTTTTGACACTAATTTCATTTGCGTTGATGGCTCGTACGGGATATTTGGGGGGGCAAATAAGACATACTGAATTAGCGAATGCTGCAAGTAAATTTCAACAGGGCAACGAAAATCAAATCAATAACACAAATGAAAAAAATAAGGATGATTAGTGATAGTCGTTTAGTTTTTTTTCAATTTATTAATTTTAAAAACGAAATATGCTAACTAAAATAATAGGTTTTTCAGTTAAAAATAAACTGATTGTTGGTCTATTTGTACTCGCATTGATAGGGTATGGTAGTTTTCAATTTACCCGATTACCGATCGATGCGGTACCTGATATTACCGATAATCAAGTGCAAGTCATTACAGTAGCTCCATCATTTGGTGCTACTGATATAGAACGATTGGTTACTTTTCCGATTGAACAAGCCAATAGCAATATTGATGGGATTAAAGAAATTCGAAGTTTTTCTCGTTTTGGTTTGTCGTTGGTCACAATAGTATTTAACGATGATGTCGATGTATATTGGGCAAGGCAACAAGTTGCTGAAAAATTGCAGTCTGTAAAATCACAAATTCCCAAAGGGATAGGAGAGCCTGTGCTTGGCCCAATTTCATCGGGCTTAGGCGAAATATACCAATATGTAATACGTCCCAAGCCTGGTTACGAATCAAAATATGATGAAACTGAATTGCGTACAATTCAAGATTGGATAGTGCGTAGGCAATTGCTTGGCGTAAAAGGTGTAGCAGAGGTAAGTAGTTTTGGAGGAAAACTTAAACAGTATTCCATCGAAGTTGCTCCTGATAAACTCAATTCGTTTGGACTTACAATCAACGATATTTTTTTAGCCTTGGAAAAAAATAATCAAAATACAGGCGGTTCATATATTGAAAAAGGGCCAACGGTATTGTTTATCAGATCTGAAGGACTGATAGGAACTAAAGAGGATATCGAGAATGTACCAATCAAAACAACTACTGGTGGTGTACCAATCATGATACGTGATGTTGCTGAAGTAAAGCAAGGTTTTGCTACTCGTTATGGTGCTATGTGCTATAACGATCAAGGTGAGGTAGCAGGTGCAATCGTAATGATGTTGAAAGGTGCAAATAGCAATGAAGTCATCAAAAATGTAAAAGAACGTGTAGCTCAAATAGAAAAAACACTCCCTGAAGGTGTGATGATTGAGCCTTTTTTGGACAGAACTAAAATGGTGAACAATGCAATTAGTACAGTCGAAACAAACCTCATGGAAGGCGCATTGATTGTTATTTTTGTGTTGGTTTTATTTTTAGGAAATTTTAGAGCTGGACTATTGGTCGCATCTGTCATTCCATTAGCGATGCTATTTGCTATTATCATGATGAATCTATTTGGTGTTAGTGGAAACTTGATGAGCCTTGGTGCGCTTGATTTTGGACTGATTGTTGATGGAGCCGTCATCATTGTAGAAGCCGTCATGCATCGCTTAACGTACAGCAAGCATTTTACAAAAATAGATACAATCTCGCAGACAGAAATGGATGAAGAGGTCAAGTCCTCTGCAGGTAAAATGATGAACAGTGCTGTGTTTGGTCAAGTCATTATATTGATTGTGTACTTACCTATTTTTGCATTGGAAGGCATTGAAGGGAAAATGTTTAAGCCTATGGCACAAACAGTTGCTTTCGCATTGATTGGTGCTTTTATACTATCCTTGACGTATATCCCCATGATGAGCTCGATTTTCTTAAGTAAAAAAATAGCGCACAAAAAAACTTTTTCAGATAAAATGATGGAAAAGATTGAATTCAAATTTCAAAATGCACTTGAGAAAGTGATTCAATTTCCAAAGTTAGTTTTGGGTTCAGTTTTTAGTTTGTTTCTGATTTCTATTTTTATCATGACATTATTGGGCGGTGAATTTATACCTGCGTTGGAAGAAGGCGATTTTGCTGTTGATACACGTGTCTTGACGGGAAGTAATCTGAATACAACTATTGCGAGTACTCAACAAGCAGCACATATTTTAAAAACTCGATTTCCTGAAGTAGAAAAAGTGGTAACTAAAATTGGAAGTGGCGAA
>JBILCF010000104.1:0-9708 GCA_044353325.1 Chitinophagaceae bacterium
AAACCTACTAACTCACTACCTGTTACTCGCATGCCTCTTACATGAGCTCGCTCTACTGCGGTGTCAAATGCAATATGTAATGGCGTGATGCTGATGTTTGTTAAGTTCATCGAAATCTGCGCAATACCATATTCTTCAATGTACCAACCAATAGCCTTTACACTTTTCAACAAACCTGGCTCTCTCACTTCAACACCATTGGCATCTAATACTTTTTTACCATTTTCTTCTTTCACACGACCATTTTCGCGTAGGTCAAATGCTACTGAATTTGCACGACGCGTAGATGTCGTGTTTAAATTTACATTATAAGCCACTAAAAAATCACGAGCTCCGATAACAGTTGCGCCACTTTTTTCATTAAAAATTGCTTCCCCGAAATCAGGTAACCAATTAACGCCTTTTATTTTATCTCCAAAACCTTCATACTCTCCAGCACGAATAGTAGCTAAATTTTTTCTATCTTCTTTTTGCGCAGCGGCTTCGTATAAATATACTGGTATATTCAATTCCCCTCCAACACGCTTACCTAATTTCTTCGCATATTCCACCGTTTCTTCCATCGTGATTCCTGCAATTGGAATTAAGGGACAAACATCAGTTGCTCCCATACGAGGATGTTCTCCTTTATGTTTTGTCATATCAATTAATTCTCCCGCTTTTTTGATGGCTAAAAAAGCTGCATCAATGACAGGCTGTGGCTCGCCTACAAATGTCACAACAGTTCTGTTGGTAGCTTTACCTGGATCTACATCCAACAATTTTACACCTTCTACTTTTTCAATTTCATCTGTAATTTGTTTGATGATATTCATATCTACTCCTTCACTAAAGTTTGGTACACATTCTATGATTTGCTTTTGCATGATTCCGATTTTTGATGTGCAAATATAGGTATGAAATTGAGTAGATGGAATTGTCATACATCGGAATAATTAATTTTATTTACAGATAAACAAATAAAAAAAGAGTTGAATAGATTTCCATTCGACTCTTTTAATTTTATAAATGAATAACTAAATACTATATATCCAATCCAAACTTCTTACCATGCTCTATAGCTTCATCATAACCAGCATCGGTATGACGAAGAACACCCATTGCAGGGTCGTTGTGCAATACACGACGCAAACGAGCATCAGCATAGGCAGTTCCATCTGCAACTATAACCATACCAGCGTGTATGCTGTACCCCATACCTACTCCACCGCCATGATGCAGCGACACCCAACTTGCACCACCTGCTGTTGAAATCATTGCATTTAAAATTGGCCAATCTGCTACTGCATCTGATCCATCTTTCATAGCTTCGGTTTCGCGATTTGGAGAAGCTACCGAACCACAATCTAAATGGTCACGTCCAATAACAATCGGTGCTTTTAATTCGCCATTTCGAACCATTTCGTTGAATAATAATCCTGCCTTTTCTCTTTCACCCATTCCTAACCAACAAATACGAGCTGGCAAACCTTGAAAAGCAATTTTTTCTTTCGCCATATTTAACCAACGAATTAAACCTGTATTTTCAGGAAATAATTTTTTCAAGGCTTCATCTGTTTTGTAAATATCTTCCGGATCGCCACTTAAAGCAACCCAACGAAATGGACCTTTACCTTCACAGAAAAGAGGACGAATGTATGCTGGTACAAAACCAGGAAAATCAAACGCATGTTCTACATGTCGTTTGTCTTTGGCTTGACCACGTAAATTGTTTCCATAATCGAAGGTGATAGCCCCACGTTTTTGCAATTCCAACATCAAATTGACATGATGCGCCATGGTATCTAAACTCAATTCAGAATACTGGTGCGGATCTTTTACTCTCAATTCGTTGGCTTCAGCAACCGTCATATGTTCAGGAAAATATCCTATCAATTCATCATGTGCGGAGGTTTGATCGGTTAAGGTATCTGGTGTTATGTTTCGTTCAATTAGTCTTTGCAATAAATCGACTGCGTTGCAAACAACGCCTATTGAAATAGCTTCATTATTAGCTTTTGCTCGTAAAGCTTCATCAATGGCTTCGTCAATATTTTCATACATTTTGTCAATGTAACGTGTTTCTAGTCTCTTTTCGATACGCCATTTTTCTACATCTGCTGCGAGGCAAACGCCTTCATTCATCGTAATCGCCAATGGTTGAGCGCCACCCATTCCTCCAAGTCCAGCAGTTACATTTAAGGTTCCTTTTAAGGTCCCATTGTAATGCATGTTAGCTAAGCTTAAGTAGGTTTCATACGTCCCTTGTACAATTCCTTGCGAACCAATATAAATCCACGAACCGGCTGTCATTTGTCCATACATCATTAATCCTTTGGCGTCCAATTCTCTAAAATGTTCCCAAGTTGCCCATCTTCCAACTAAGTTTGAGTTGGCTATTAACACACGAGGTGCATCTTTGTGGCTTCGCAAAACACCTACTGGCTTTCCGCTTTGTACCATTAAGGTTTCGTCTTCCTCTAAGTTTTTAAGACATTCCAAAATCTTTTCAAAGCTTTCCCAATTACGAGCAGCTTTTCCTAATCCGCCATATACAATTAATTCGTCAGGACGCTCAGCTACTTCTGGGTCAAGATTATTTTGAATCATACGATATGCAGCTTCTGTAACCCAGTTTTTACAAGTTAGCATAGTTCCTATTGGAGATTTAATTGGTCTTGCTTTGTATTCCATTGCTTAAAATTTGAAGCTGCAAAAATACACGCAGAATTTGAAAAGCCTTTGACAAATACTTAAAAAGTCATTACTTATACTGAATGATAAAAAGAATTTTCTATAGCCTGTTATTTTTACTCTTCATTACTAAACTAGCTTTAGGACAAAAGCATGAAAAATGGATTATTGTCAAAGGCAAAGTTGTGGATACATTTGGCTATTCTATTGCTGATGCTAGAATTGCACTCATTTCGAAAAACGGAAATGACAAGTTGATTAAAAAAACCGATTTATTCGGCCAATTTTACTTCAAATTAAAAAAGAAGAATATGAATAATTTCGCATTGCGTTGTTATTTTTTTAACAATTTAAATTCAGATGAATTAGTGCCTGTAAATGATTTTATAAAGAATTATGAGTACGTAGTTGGTACTAATGTATACTATTTTAAATATACGAAATCTAATTTTTTATGCGATTATTCCATTTATATCCCTTTTAGCTGGAATTGCAATAGCCCTAGGTATACAAGTAAAAAATATTGGCAAAACATCCCTGTAGATCAAACTAGCCCTACTGAGCTATTAAAATCTCAATGTTCATTTGTAAAATAGTGAATGAATTAATTAGATGCTAATTAAGTTTAATAGCATTGAAAACACTGAATTAAGCATATGCAATTTCAAAATAAATTCTATGTAATTTCAAAATAAAGTTTATGTAATTTCAAAATAAAGTATATGTAATTTCAAAACAATGTCTATGTAATTTCAAAACAATGTCTATGTAATTTCAAAACAATGTCTATGTAATTTCAAAATAATGTCTATGTAATTTCAAAATTATTCTATATTATTGCATTCACAATATAATCACCACAATGCTTACAAGAAATATAATCAAGTCAATCAATGAATTGAAAAAGCAATTTCCTATTGTAGCCATTACTGGACCAAGACAATCAGGCAAAACAACTTTACTCAAAGAAGCTTTTCCCGGTTACGAATACATTTCACTAGAGAACCCTGACATCTTAGAATATGCCAACAGAGACACCAAAGGTTTCCTGGAAGTATTTAACAACCATGTCATATTTGATGAAGCGCAACGATGTCCTAAATTATTCTCCTACCTTCAAACGAAAGTGGACAGCAGAAAAGAAATGGGCCAATTTGTGTTATCGGGTTCTCAGAATTTTCATTTGATGCAAAGCATCACACAAAGTCTATCTGGAAGAGTTGCTTTGTTTAAATTATTGCCTTTTGATTTTCAAGAATTAAAAAATGGAAATTTGTTTCCTAAAACATACCAAGAGGCTATCTACAAAGGATTCTACCCTGCAATTTATGACCGCAATATCAAACCACAAAACTACCATAATAGCTATATTCAAACTTACGTAGAGCGAGATATATCTGATGTACTTCAAGTCAGGGATATAAAGCAATTTAGAGATTTTGTAAAAATATGTGCTGGACGAGTAGGCCAAATTTTAAATATCAATTCTCTAGCGAAAGACTGTGGCATTTCACAACCTACAGCAAAATCGTGGTTATCTCTTTTAGAAAATAGCTATATCGTTTTTTTATTACAACCCTTTTACAATAACTTTAATAAACGAGTACTCAAAACGCCTAAACTATATTTTTATGATACAGGTTTAGCGTCATTTTTATTGGGTATACGCAGTGCAAAAGATGTAGATTCGCATACGATGAAAGGTGGATTGTTTGAAAACCTTATCATAGCCGAATTAGTCAAACAAAATCATCATTATTACCAACTAAAAGAATATTGGTATTGGCGTGATTCGAATGGAAACGAAATAGACCTATTATGCGAAAACAAAGAAAAGCATGATATATTTGAAATTAAAGCCACCAAGACAATTATGTCGGATTTATTTAAAGGGCTTGATCATTTTGAATCAACGGCTGGAAAAGAGTTTGTAAAAAATAAAATTCTAGCATACGGAGGAGAAGAAAACCAAAAACGAACAAAATATACCATTAAAAGCTGGTCGCAAGTATAACAATGTCAACGAACTCATTTATAAAAGGGTACAAATCATTTCTTCAATTGGAGAAATCGCTGAGTAGAAACTCAGTAGAAGCCTATTTGCATGATGTTGAGAAGCTACAGCAATTCTTAATTTATTCAAAACAAGAGCAATCAATTGAACAAATAGACCTTACAACGCTACAAGGCTTTCTTAAATGGATACATGAACTGGGTATGACACCAACTTCTCAGGCTAGAATCATCTCCGGTTTGAAAAGTTACTTTAAGTATTTAGTCTTAGAAGATGTGATCAAAAAAAATCCTACGGAATTACTCGAAGCGCCCAAAACGAGTCGTAAACTTCCAGATACATTATCTATTGAAGAACTTGAGCTACTATTCAATGCAATAGATTTAACACATGCAGAAGGCACAAGAAATAAAGCCATTCTAGAAACAATGTATAGTTGCGGGCTGCGTGTAAGTGAATTGACAGAACTAAAAATCTCAAATATTTATACGGATGTAGAATTTATTCGTGTGATAGGCAAAGGCAACAAAGAGCGATTGGTGCCAATTGGCATGTCTGCATTGAAACATATTGAATTTTACAAACAAGGATATCGAAATCACATCACACCAAAAAAAAATTGCGAGGATATCTTATTTCTAAATCGTCGTGGAGGAAAACTATCAAGGGTAATGATATTTTATATCATCAAAGATTTAACCGCAAAAGCTGGTATAAAAAAAAATATACATCCACACACGTTAAGACATTCATTTGCAACGCACTTGGTTGAAGGAGGAGCAGATTTAAGAGCAGTGCAAGAAATGTTGGGCCATGAAAGTATAAGCACAACAGAAATTTATACCCATTTGGATCGAGAATTTTTGCGAGATACAATACATCGATTCCATCCAAGATATCAATTAAAATAGCCTTTAGTTACCTTGGATTTTGTCATGAAGCTACAAGGTTGTAACTTTAGAGTATGAGTTATATTCTTTCAGCAGCTGAAATAAGTCAATGGGATAAATACACAATTACTAACGAACCAATTACCTCAATCGAGCTCATGGAACGAGCTGCAAAGCAATGTACCGAGTGGCTGATGAAACGTTGGGATATAACATACCCAATGGTTCTATTTTGTGGCAATGGTAATAACGGCGGAGATGGATTTGCAATTGCAAGACAGCTTCTTGAACATGGATATCATATCACTGTAATCAGAGATGAAACAAATCAAAGGAGCAAAGACAATCAAACTAATTTAGACAAACTCAAAGATTTGTACAACCCCTGTATACATTCATTTAAAGACAATATAACAATACCTAAACATGCTATATTGATAGATGCATTATTTGGTACAGGGTTAAATCGGCCATTAGAAGAAGATGCCCAAAACTGGGTTGAAGCATTCAATACATACACAAATATCAAAGTCAGTATTGATTTGCCTTCTGGACTTTTAACTGAAGATAATACAGAAAGCAATACTGTTGTCAACGCCAATTTTACATTAACCTTTCAATGCTTTAAGCAATCATTTTTATTTCCCGAAAGTGGGAAATATTGCGGCATAATTGAGGTCCTCGATATTGGGTTACATCCCAATTATATAAACGAACTCAAACCAAAAGCGAGGTTAATAGATCAAAAGTTGGTTCAAACACTTTTTCAAAAAAGAAATCAATTTTCACACAAAGGAACATTTGGGCATAGTTTATTATTTGTAGGAAGCGAGGGCAAAATGGGAGCAAGTATTTTAGCAACCAAAGCTTGCCTAAGAAGTGGTTCGGGACTTACAACTGTTTTAACTCCCAGCGACCAAAATCAAATCGTACAAATAGCAGTACCTGAAGCAATGACCATTCCTTATGAAACCTCAAGTGCGTTACCTCGTCTCGACACTTTCACGTCTATAGGCTTTGGTTGCGGTTTAGGTACACTTGAGCAAATCCAACGATTGATTGAACAATTAATTTTAGATTCAACTGTCCCATTGATAATTGATGCAGATGCCTTAAATACAATATCAATTAAAAAAGAACTGCTAAATTCTATCCCCAAAGAGAGTTTATTAACGCCTCATGTTAAAGAATTTGAGCGACTTTTTGGCACATGCGAAAACGCTAAAGATCGATACAAATTACAACGAAAACTTTCAGTCGAATATGGAATTTATATTTTACTAAAAGGAAAATACAGTTGTGTAACAACACCAGATGGATTTTCGTATTTCAACACTACAGGAAATCCAGGCATGGCTAAAGGTGGAAGTGGCGATGTATTAACAGGCATTCTGACTGGCTTATATGCTAGCTATAGAGATATGAAAAAAGTTGCAATTCTTGGCGTTTATCTACATGGTTTAGCAGGTGATTATGCTGCGCAAAAAAAATCCGAAGAAAGTATGCTTGCTTCGGATATTATAGAAGAGTTAGGAAATGCTTTTAAACATTCTTTTTATATCGATTTTGAATAGCTTGACAACCTTGTTGAATCTCATCAAAAACATCATAGTAGCCTTTCAGTTCACCGTTATATGGATCTTTGACCGAACGGTTTTCGTCAGGATATAAATCACTTAGAAACAATTCGATTTTATTTTCATCAAAATAATGTCCACTGATATCTTTGATTTCTTCATAGACATCAGTTGCTAAAGCATATATTTTATCATATTGAGCAATGTCAGCATGTGTGTATTTGCGTGCACGTTGTTTGGAAATATCAATACCATGTTCAAGGCAAACTTGTTGAGAATGTTCATGAGGGGCTTGACCAATGTGATATGACTCTGTTCCAGCACTATCTATTTCCCAATCCAACTGTTCAATGCCACAAATATGTTTCATTATACCCTCAGCTATAGGAGAACGGCAAATATTGCCCAAGCATACGAATAGAATCTTCATTAGAATTTAGTTTATGCACAATTGCTTTTTGAAATAATCCAACGTGATTTGAAGCCCTTCTTTTCGTTCAACTTTGGGTTCCCAACCAAGTATTTCTTTAGCTCGTGATATATCAGGTTGACGTTGCTTTGGATCATCTTGCGGTAATGGATGATAAACTATTTTCGAACCAGTACCAATTAATCGTTGTATCTCTTCTGCAAAATCTTTCAATGAAATTTCATTGGGGTTGCCGATGTTTACTGGCATATGATAATCACTTAACAACAAGCGATAGATACCTTCGACCAAATCTCCAACATAACAAAATGAACGTGTTTGAGAACCATCACCAAATACAGTAATGTCCTCTCCTTTCAATGCTTGACTCATAAATGCAGGTAATGCTCGACCATCATCTAGTCGCATACGAGGACCATAAGTATTGAAAATACGTACAATGCGTGTTTGCAAACCATGAAAAGTATGATAAGCCATTGTGATTGCTTCTTGAAAACGTTTTGCTTCGTCATATACACCACGAGGGCCAATTGGATTTACATTACCCCAATATTCTTCATTTTGAGGATGCACTAAAGGATCCCCATAAACTTCAGAAGTTGAAGCAATAAGCATACGAGAATTCTTTTGTTTGGCTAAACCTAATAAATTATGAGTTCCTAATGAACCGACTTTAAGCGTTTGAATTGGCATTTTAAGATAGTCGATAGGACTAGCTGGTGACGCAAAATGTAAAATATAGTCAAGTTCGCCTGGAACATGAACGAATTTACTCACATCATGATGAAAAAACTCGAAGTTGGGCAATTTAAACAAATGTTCAATATTCTTGATGTTACCTGTCAACAAATTATCCATTGCTATAACGTGATACCCCTCATTGATAAATCGATCACAAAGATGTGAACCTAAAAAACCTGCACCACCTGTTATGAGAACTCGTTTCATTGTACTTTTTTAATTAATTATTTTTCGACCTATTGAATTGTAATAAAAACCCTGCTCTTCCATTTGATGTAAATCGTATAAATTTCTTCCATCAAAAATTACATTTGATTTCATTGCCGATTTCATCACATCAAATTCGGGTGTTCGGAAGATATTCCACTCGGTACAAATAGCTAAAGAATCTGTATCATCTAACACTTCATATGCATCATTTCCAAAGGAAATATTTGGCATCATATCAGCATGATTTGACTCAAAATACGCTTTGGTATTTTTCATTCCTTCAGGATCGTAGCATATAACTTCAGCACCCGCTTCGACCAATTTAGGTATGATATATAATGCTGGAGCTTCTCGTATATCATCTGTATTGGGTTTGAATGCTAATCCCCATACAGCAATTTTTTTACCCTTTAAATCTCCATTATAATATGAAATTATTTTATCCGCAAGAACTAGCTTTTGATTATCATTGACATTCATAACAGCATTTAAAATGCTATAATCATAACCATATTGATTTGAAGTTTGTACAAGTGCTTGCACATCCTTGGGAAAACAACTTCCACCATAACCAATACCAGGAAATAAAAATCGTTTTCCTATTCGGTTATCACTCCCCATTCCTTTTCGAACGGTTTCTACATCCGCTCCTACCTTTTCGCATAGGTTTGCTAGCTCATTCATAAATGTAATGCGCATAGCAAGGTATGAGTTAGCTGCATATTTTGTAATTTCAGCACTACGTTCATCCATAAAATAGATTGGATTCCCTTGACGGACAAATGGGTTATACAATTGTTCCATCAATTTCTTTGCTCTATCAGAACTACACCCAACCACTACTCTATCAGGTTTCATGAAGTCATCAACAGCTACACCTTCTCTTAGAAATTCCGGATTACTGACGACATCAAATTCGCCCTGGTAATTTTCTTTAATTTTAGCTGCAACTTTTTCAGCAGTACCAACCGGAACTGTACTTTTATTGATAACAACTTTATATTGTTTAATATCAGATAATATTTTGCCGATTTCAGAGGCTACACCTAATACATAACTTAAATCTGCAGAACCATCCTCACCTGGAGGAGTTGGTAGAGCTAAGAAGATTAGTTCAGCTTTTTCAACAGCCATTTTTAGGTCTGTTGTAAAGTGTAATCTTTTCTCTTTTAA
>JBILCF010000105.1:0-9660 GCA_044353325.1 Chitinophagaceae bacterium
TCAATTACAAAAAATTGCTACAGTTTTATTTACCTGTTTCTGTTCGTTATCAACTGACACAACAACATTCTATACTTGCATCTTTGGGTATGGCTTATGCTACAGATGTTTCTAGTTTGGTCAAAGAACATCAGTCTGCAAATTCGTATCAATCGTTTGGCTATTCATCTGCTTTAAATATGATGGATGTATTTGCGCAGTTAGGTTATCAATATCAAGTCAATCCAAAACTATCAGCAACAGTCTTGTTGCAGCAAGGGTTTATGGATATCAGTAAGAATTCATTTTTCAATAACACAACCCAACATTCACAATCAAAAATGAGTCTAGGGTTGAAATATAATTTTAAACGCAATGGCAAAAAATAATTTTATCGCTCGCTTCGGCACTGCATTTTTATTGATTGCAAGTATCATGTCATGTGCCAAAAAAGAATTGCCTGAAGCCATCAATGGTAATCCTGTCTTTATGTTTGATGGTACGATAGGCGACGATCCTATTGTATACAAAGCAGGTGTGAATGGGGTGTATATGTATTCTGATTTTTTTAAAGATGCTCAGGATTTGTATTCCTTAAGTGGCACATTCGCCGTTGAAAACTGTGCAACATGCGAACCGTTTTTAAGCTTCGAATTTAAAGATGGTTGTCAAACATCTGGTGCTAGTTTGACTTCGGGTATTCAATTCTTTTTTGCAGATCCTATATTCAATTCATATTCTTTAGATTCAATTCCATATCAGTCTTCTGTGGAGTCGTTTAAATTTATACCTAATCTTGTGGTGCCTGGCGCTTCCTATTTATGGGACTTTGGTGATGGTACAAATTCTTCACTTACAAGTCCAGAACATGTTTTTACAACCTTAGGTGTTAAAAATATTACGTTGAAATCTTCCTATCAAGGTGCAGTAGATTCTTTGACTATTCCTATAGATGTAACACCTTTTTCTACATGTCGCACTCGTTTTTCATATAGCTTTAATTCATCAAACAATGAAGTTTATGTACAGTCTGATAATTTGAGTTTTTCTAGTTATGCATGGGATTTTGGTAATGGAACATTCGGTGAAGGAGCAAAAGATACCGTAATTTATAATTTACCTGAAGTGTATACGATTCGCTTACAATCAAGTATAGGTGGGTGTGCTTCTGAGTATCTACAAAAAGTGAATCTAACCAATAATCCTAATGCAACTTTGGTCAATTTTAATTATTTGACTTCAGCAATTTTTACAACCAATTATCAACAACGATTAAACGCTGGTGCTTGTATTATTACTTATCGTAAAAATGGGCAAACGTATCAGTCTTACAAAAATGCAATAGGTGTCAATCAAAGTGATAGAGATGTATTTAAAGTTACAGGTATTGGAATGTATTTGCGCAATGAAAAAGATCAGCCTACGGTGTTTGTGAATGGGGAAGTGGATACGTATTTGTACAATACCAACAACTATTTAGATTCAATAGCTATTAAGAGTCATGCGTTGAAAATTGCATTAGCTTATCCTGAATAATTAAAGGTATTTTAGAATATCAATAACTTGATAGGACATGTTGAATTAGAACGAATAAAAAAATAAAATTATTTATTACTCATAATATACTTTTTGAAACGCTAAGTTCATTCTGGGACAGGCCTTAGGAAAATAGCGTTAAGAAACTGCGCAGCAATCACTGAGACAAATATAAAAATAAACTTGCCCGAAGTAAATGACTATTTTTTGGCGTCAGAAATAAAAACAATCGCATTAAGTCGAATAATGGCTAGTTGCTTAATCTAAATGTTACAGCCGATTTTTAGTATCAGATTCATAGCTTTTTTGTTTCCGACAAAAAGCGGTCATTTTTAGCTATTTTTCGACAGCCTTGAAACCTAACGGAGTGGTTTATGAATCCAAATAAAAAAATAAAAATGACGTGAATATTTTTTGCTCCACTTTTTTATCAAGAAATAAGTGGAAATTTAAATCTTTAGGAAATTTCGAAAGTCAATAAAAATTTAATTTTTTAGACGGCATTTAAAAGTTAGATCACGTTTTCTTGAGTCGAGTCTCAGAGTTGAATCGATATTACTCAACGATATCTTCTTTCGAACGACGCAATTTAGTTTGCATAGTTCCTTTTTTAAGTTTGTTTTTGGTATGCTCTTCGTAGCCTTGTCGTTGGTTCAAAATGTCGATACACAAAAACAATGCTTCAAGAAAAGAGGTATGATCTGCTTTGTTTTTGCCAGCAATATCAAACGCAGTTCCATGGTCGGGAGACGTTCTTACAACAGGAAGTCCGGCAGTATAATTGACGCCCATTCCTTTATCAAAACTTTTAAATGGAATCAATCCTTGGTCGTGGTACATCGCCAATACACAATCGAAATTTTGTTCTTGTTGGCGCGCAAAAAATCCATCTGCACTATATGGTCCGAAAGTAAGTATACCTTCGTTGCGTAGTTTTTCAATAGCAGGAGAAATTATAGTTTGTTCTTCTTTACCTATTAAGCCATCATCGCTTGCATGTGGGTTTAAACCTAAGACCGCTATTTTTGGTTTGTCTATTCCAAAGTCTTTTATCAAGCTGTCTTTTATAATTCTGACTTTACTGATAATGCCATCTATAGTGATGTTTTTTGAAATGTCTGCAATAGGAATATGTTCAGTCATTAAGGCAATGCGCATGTCTTCTGTACACATCATCATCACGACATCTTTAGCGCCAAATTTATCTTTCAAAAATGGGGTATGACCACTGTACTGAAAGTCTGGAGTTTGAGAATTCTTTTTATGGATAGGATTCGTGAGTAAACCATCCAGTTGACCATCTTTCAAACATTGCGTAGCTACCATGAGTGAACGCACGCCGTATTTGCCACCTATTTCATTCATGATACCAGGTGTTATAGCAACTTCTTCTTCCCAACAATTAAATACATTGATGACCTTAGGATTTAAATTGCTAAGATCTTTGGTTCCTGAATATTGAATATGAGTTTCACCAAAATTAGTTTTATAAAAATTGATAGCCTTGTTGGATGCAAAAATCACGGGCGTAAAAAAATCAAGAACTTGATGTTCCGACAACGATTTTAAAATCAATTCGATACCGATACCATTAAGGTCTCCTGTGGTTATGCCTATGCGTGGCTTTTGATGTGTATGATTCATATTTTCGAAATGTATTGTCGCAAAGATATGACTTCGCTATTTCCTTTTACTTAAAAATTATTTATGTCTCAGTTAGAAGGCTATTCATTTGTAGTTAAATACATTTACTATTTATATTTTTCTACTAGGGAGCGAAGCGGTAAAAGTTTATATTTTTTATTCATAATGAAATAAAACAAGACCATAATTCCAACCGAAAACAACATCGAACTGAGTGAAACATCCATTTCTTTGCTATAGAAAAGCGAGTCAGTCGTCAGTGCAGAGCCTTTGAAACTTACAAAAATAGAGCCGTAAATATTGTTGGCTGCATGCAAGCCTAGCGCCAACTCTGTAGAGTCTGAAAGTATTGTCAGTAAGCCCAATAGGAAACCTATACCGATATATTGAATCAATACAATATAACCGTATTCGCCGATTTCGGGGTTCATGATATGCATCAAACCAAAGGATATACTTGTAATCAAAAATGGTACAATTCGATAAGCTGAAATCATACCAATGCTTTGCATCAAATAGCTACGAAAAAGGAGTTCCTCAAAAGATGTTTGAATCGGAATGATGAGTAGGCTTATTGCAAGCAAAATCCAAAACGCTTTGCCTGCAAAATGAAATTCATAATTCGTTGGATCCATAAGATAGAAAGTCCCATCAATAATAGCGGACATCAACAACCATGTAAAAAATGAAAAAAATAATTTTTGCCAATTAAAAGAGTCAAAAGCTGTGAGCGAAACTAAAAATCTCTTTTTGTGTACATATTTTATAAAAATCCAAAGGATAACAAAACTTAATACAAACGGAAACATGGCCAATGAAATAAATTCATTGTTGCTTAATCCTAACAAAGATGGATTGGTCATCACACTTGTATCAAAAACGCCTTTAGATAACATAACATAAAGTAAGGGAATAGCGCCAATAATTTGCCCGCCTAAAAAAGAAGCTAATACACCTAGTAAATAGAGATGGGCACCATTAAGACCTTCTTTTTTTGCTGTTTCTATAAATAAACTCATAATTCGTTTGTTTCGTTGTGGATATTGATTTGTTCGATATGAATGGCTTGGCCATAAAAGATAGAAGAGATTTGTTCAAATGAAGCCGTATAATCAGTTACATAAAATTCATTTGAATGTTGTTGATCTGTAGCTAGCAATTGATTCTCCTTTAGGTATTTAAAAACTGTTTCAGCCATAGGTATAGCATTGTCAAGTATCAGTTTAGAATGATTAAAATAGGCATCAACTTCGTTTTTAATCATTGGATAATGCGTGCAAGCCAGCAAAATGGCTTCTTTATCCTCAAATTCAGGATGTTGAAGATATTGGTGTAAAATAGCTGCTGAGGTTTCATTGCCATAAATGCCTTCCTCAATCATTGGGGCTAAAAGGGGCGTTGCAAGCTGAAATACATCGATATTACTGCCATACTCATTAAAAAGAGTAGGGTATATATGACTTTGAATGGTGCCTTGTGTGCCAATAATCCCTATCTTATGTATGTTTTTAGCTATAATAGATTGAATAACTGGTCGTATGACACCAATAATTTCCACTTGTTGCCAAAAAATCGATCTTAAATAAGAGGCTGCAATCGCAGAAGCGGTATTGCAAGCAATAACGATGATTTTTACATTCTTAGATATTAAAAATTCTACTATACGTTTGCAATAAGCTTTAATATGTTCTGGGCTTTTATCGCCATAAGGCATGTGTTGGGTATCGCCTACATAAATCAATTGTTCATGGGGTAAACGGTCGCCTATAGCTTTGGCTACAGTAAGTCCACCTACGCCCGAATCGAATATTCCAATAGGTTGATTGCTTGTCATGATTCGTTTTTCTTGGGTTTGTACTTAGATGTGAATATATCTGTTCAGAACAAATTAACAATTTCGAAATATTGTATTACCTTCGCAAGTTAATAACTAATTTGTTTTTCATTTGATAAAAAAATCAAATGTGAAAACTTTTAATATAATGATAAACAAAACTAAACATGGATTCAATAATAATAACTGTCGTTGCAGCGATTGCAGCATTACTCATAGGTTTGATAGCTGGTAAAATCATTTTCAATAAAAATACACAAAAACTAGTCGAAGAATCAGAACATCAGGCCGATAGAATACTCAAAGATGCCCAATTACAGGCAGAAACGCTTAAAGAAAAGAAAGTATTAGAAGCAAAAGAACATTTTTTGCAGTTGAAAACAGAGCATGATAAGACTGTTTTGCAACGCAATCAAAAAATTAATGATGGGGAAAACAGAATTAAGCAGAAAGAAAAAGAGCTAAACGATAAAACACAACAAGCTCAAAAACAAATTCAGGAATACAACCAAAAGAAGGAAAATTTAGATCGTCAGGTTGAAGTTTTGTCAAAAAAGCAGGAAGAACTCAACAAACAGCACGAAGAACATATTCGTCAATTGGAAAAAATATCCAATTTGAAGGCCGAAGACGCTAAAAAGGAATTGATTGAAGCCATCAAAAACGAGGCCAAAACCGATGCGATGCAACATGTTCAAGAGATCATGGAAGAGGCTAAAACCCGCGCCAACAAAGAAGCTAAGAAAATTATCATACAAACCATTCAGCGAACAGCTGCAGAACAAGCCATTGAAAATGCAATTACAGTCTTCCATTTGGAAAGTGATGACATTAAAGGTCAAATCATTGGACGTGAAGGACGTAATATACGTGCTTTAGAAGCTGCAACTGGGGTAGATTTAGTTGTTGATGATACACCGGAGGCTATTATATTAAGTAGTTTTGATCCATTGCGTCGTGAGATTGCTCGACTTTCATTGCAACGATTAGTACAAGATGGTCGTATGCATCCTGCTCGAATTGAAGAAGTGGTTGAAAAAACCAAAAAGCAAATCGAAGAGCAAGTGATGGAAATCGGTGAACGTACTGTCATAGAATTGGGCGTACATGGGTTACACAAAGAGTTAATTCGTATGGTAGGTCGTATGCGTTTTCGTTCTTCTTACGGTCAAAATCTATTGATGCACTCCCGTGAAACAGCCAATTTGTGTGGCATTATGGCAGCAGAATTGGGCTTGAATGCTAAGTTAGCGAAGCGTGCAGGTCTTTTGCACGATATTGGGAAAGTGCCAGATGAAGAAACAGAATTATCACATGCGTTACTTGGTGCTAAATTAGCCGAAAAATATGGCGAACACCCTTCAGTTGTTAATGCGATAGGTGCTCACCATGATGAAATGGAAATGCAATTCATTATTTCTCCAATTATCCAAGCTTGTGATGCTATTAGTGGCGCCCGTCCTGGTGCTCGTCGCGAAATCATGGCAAGCTATATCGAGCGTATCAAAGATTTGGAAAATATTGCAATGGGGTATACCGGTGTAGAAAAAGCATATGCTATTCAGGCTGGACGTGAGTTGCGTGTTATCGTAGAAGCTGAAAAAGTTTCTGATAGCGAAAGCGAAAAACTATCTTTTGAAATTGCTGATAAAATTCAAAAGGAAATGCAATATCCTGGTCAAATAAAAGTGACTGTAATTCGTGAAAAACGAGCAGTTAATATCGCACGCTAAAAAGAGCAAAAAACGAATTTCGGCACATTTTTGCCGTTCATCCCATTTATAGTCCATTCATGGGTTCAATTTGCAGTGTGTTAACAAATAAATATTTTTTTTTTAGATTAGTATTAACAGAATTTGTATCTTTAACATATATTTACAAGCTATAACTATAATTTAGATTATGATTAAGACATTACGACTTTTAGCAGTTTTTATACTCCTTTCTCACTTGAGTTTTGGGCAAGCCTCAAACGTTGGTGAGATTTACGGTAGAGTAGTGGATGACAAGAACCAACCACTTGATTTTGCGACTGTTCAAGCTTTTGAGGGCGGTATCTCAAAAGGTGGCGCAAAAACGGATATCAATGGTAACTTCAAAATCAAACCGTTGAATCCAGGTACATATACAGTGAAAGTAACTTATGCTGGTTATGTAACAGAGGAGCGAACTGAAATTAGAGTTGGTGGCGACAAACGTGTAAACGTAGATTTTCAATTGGAGAAGAAAGTGGCTACTACTAAAAGTGACATCAAAGTTGTGGCTCAAAAAAATAAAATAATCGATCCAGGAGATCCAGGGAAAAAAACAATCACTGGTGCTCAAATCAAACAATTGGCTTCTGTAGCAACAGGTGACTTTGCGGCTTTGCAAGGTGGTGTATATCAACGTAAAGCAGGTGATGCTGGTATTAATGCTGGTGGTGACCGTACTTCAGGTACACAATACATGATCGATGGTATGATGGTCGGTGGTGGCCGTAATGTCAATTTCCCTCCAGGTGCTATTAGCCAATTAGAGTTGATCAGTAATGGTATGAGTGCTAAATATGGTAATGCCACTGGTGCAATTGTTAGTATTACAACTAATGGTATTTCTAAAGAAATTGGAGGTAGCCTACAAGCACAACATTCATTAGAAGGTTACAGCAATAATTTAGTTTCATTGGATATATCTGGACCATTATTAAGTTCTAGAAAAGGAGGCGTTAAAAAACCAAAACTAGGTTTCTTCTTAAATATGTCTGGTACATATGATAAGGATAATAACCCATCTATTTTTAAGTATACTAAAATTAAACCTGAAGTTTTATCAGAATTAGAAGCTAATCCGATAATTCCAAATCCAAATGGTACAGGTAACTTTGTCCCTGCTGGTCAACAAATAACAAGTGCTGATTTTGAAAAAATCAAAGCAAGAGAAAATGGTCAATCAACAGGTTTGAACTATTTAGGTAAATTGGAATATCAACCAACTGATAATATTAGCTTGACTTTAGGTACTTATTTTGTATACGGAAATTCTAGAGGTTGGAGTTTTACTAACTCAATGTTTTCTCCTAATGCGAATTCAATCAACAAAGATTACTCAGCTCGTGGATTCTTGCGTTTGACGCAACGTTTAGGTAAATCAGGAATTGATGATAAACAAGGAGCAAAAAAATCAGCCATTTCAGATGCTTATTACTCTATTCAATTTTCATATCAAAAAGATTATACAGATGGTGCTAATCCCGTGCACAAACGTAATGTATTTGATTATGGCTATGTTGGTGATTTCCAAACTTACAGACGACCTTTCTATGTTCAAGATACCTCAAAAGGTGGTTATCTTGGTTTCAAGTATTTAGGAGATTTCATTGATTCAGTAACCTTTAAACCAGGTGGAATCAATCCTTTGTGGGAGAATTATACCAAAGCAGTGTATAATGATGATCGTTTCTTTGTGAATAACTTAACTACTTTGCAAGGTTTAGGTGGTCTACGCAATGGTGATGCTCCTCCAAGTATTTATGGTTTGTGGACTGGAGTAGGTGCTCAAATTGGAAGCTACAGTTTCAGTGAAGCCGATCGTGCTACATTGAACTTAGATGCATCTTTTGATATTGAACAAGGTGGTAAAGGAGTTAGTCGTACTAATCCTATTATTCACAACATTCAATTTGGTTTAGGTTATGATCAGCGTGTTAGTAGAAGTTATGGCTTAGCTACTACAGGTTTGTGGGGTTTGATGCGTTTGTTGACAAATCGCCAAATCCAAAATTTAGATTTAGACAACCCTCGATATGTTATTGGAGGACAAGAATATACGTATGATCAATTACAAAACGGAACAGTTCAAATGAGTCCATTTGATACGATTAAATATGATCGTTTGTATGTTGCAGGAGATCAAGCTCGTTTTGACAAAGAATTGCGTAAGTACTTATATAATGGAGATGTTGCGAACAAATCTTTAATCGATGTAGACCATTTAGACCCAAAAACATTTAATCTAGATTGGTTCTCTGCTGACGATTTATTTAACAACGGACAAGATTACGTAACTTATTTTGGTTATGATCATGTTGGTAATAAAATCAAAAAACAACCAAGCTTTGTTGATTTCTGGACTAAAAAAGATGCTAGAGGTGATAATGCAAGACCAATTGGTGCTTTCAGACCAATTTATATGTTTGGTTATATCCTTGATAAATTCTCTTATAAAGATTTGAATTTCAATATAGGTGTTCGTGTTGACCGTTATGATGCAAACCAAAAAACATTGAAAGATCCATATTCACTTTATGCAGTTCGTAAAGCGGGTGATTTACAAGAAGGAACATACAATAGAGTAAAAGATAAAGAAAATAATGATGCATTGGCACCATCAGCATCTTCTTTTGACAAAGACTATGTTCCATATGTTGATAATAACCAATCAAATACTCCTACAGTTGTTGGATATCGTAAAGGAGATACATGGTTTGATCCATTTGGTAAAGAAATAGCAGATCCTACAATCTTATCTGGATTATATGCTGGAGGTTTGCCAGTACAACCTTACTTACAAAGTAAAAATGATAGTATAAAAAGTGCTTCATTCAATCCAAATAACTCATTTGAAGATTATAAACCAGAAGTCAGATTGTCTCCACGTATTCAATTTGCATTTCCGATATCTGATAA
>JBILCF010000267.1:0-9530 GCA_044353325.1 Chitinophagaceae bacterium
GTTCTTTAATCGCACAAAATGGAAATAGTAAAATAACCAATAGTAATCCAGGCGTTTACAGTGCATTTGACACCTACTTGACCGATGCCAACAACACTAAAATTCTAAATTGGAACAATTGTTATCAAGCATCATTTGTTGCGGCTAACTTATCCAAACTTACAACACCTTGCGCATTAAAATTTAATGGCGCTCAGCCTTTATTTATTTCATCCGATGCAGCATGGAGCAATGGCACTAGCCTCAGCCACTTCCCTGCAGCTTGTGGCAATACAGGTAGTTTTGTAATGAACCCTGGCATGTCTGCTGGTACTACGAAGCGTTTTCCTGATGCAAAAGAAGTCTCTGCACTTTGTGATCTGGGCTATTCGCTATCAGGCACTTATCCTGGCTCATCTTATACACCTTGCGGCTCTCGCGTTGCTGGCGTCAATGATTATGCAACCTATACACCTGCTTCACCTGGTACGAATTATACCAGTCCAGCCAATACAGTTTTCGCATTAAACTCAACCGACTTTTTGGGTAACGATGAAAATGCAACGTATTATAGTTGCCTCGAAGTAGTCAATCAAAGTGGCACATTGACAGGCAATTTAAATGGCGGCACAGGTATCGCAATTACATTTACAGCAACAACCAATTTTGCAGGTACTGCTATCTTAAAATATATTCCCAAAGAAAATATCAATGGTAAAGCAGGAAATATCACGTATATATTTATCGATATAACGCCACCACCTTTAGCTCCATGTGTTTCTAACAATTCATGTGAAATGTTGTGCTACGGTGGATTTGAAGAATTTACATCACAAGCTCAATATGATGTATATACTTCTGGAGGCTTTACATCAAACAACAATGTCTCATTTGCATATTACCCTGCTACCTATCCAGACAACTCCCCAGATTTAAGACAAAGTGGATTTTATACAGGTGCGGGCATTATCAATTGTGGCGGTCCAAACAATCAAATATTTTCACACAGCGGATCACAACTTATTGGTATGATTTTACGGAACACTCCAGCTACCTCAATGAATAATCCTGAAGGCCCATCGCTCCCACTTAATGGAACTGTATTACCTGGAGAAAGTGTCATTGTATCTGTATGGCTTCGCCTTGCAGACCAATCTTGTTTGGGTGGTGTAGAAGCACGCTTAGTCAGTATGCCTCCATGTTTAGGCAATCAAGGTATTTTGCTTGCAAATTGTGCAGGTTTGCAACAAACCGCTATTGTACCAAGTGGTGTGCTAGCAAACAACAATAGTTGGCAACAAAAAACAATGACTATTACCAATACTACTGCCGTGCCTATGACACATTTACTCATTAACTCTTTGCCTTATACTCCATATATAGCACAACCGTTTGGATTTATTTATATGGACGATGTAAGTTGTATTAAAAATGTACCAAAACTCCTCATTACAAAAACGGGACCTACCACTGCTTGCCCTGGCGATACATTGACTTACTCAATTTCCGTAACAAATAATTCCTTGTCACCAGCAAACAATGTTCAATTGAAGGATAGTCTTGGTATTGGGTTAACCGCAATAGGTGGAGGTACATTTACATATCCAATCACTTCGATAGCTTCTATCGCAGCGGGTGCTTCACAAAGTTTCACACAAAAAGCAACAACCAACGCTAACTTTGGAACCATCACCAATACAGCATTTGCATCCTCGGGTGCTTGTGCAGATAGCGGAAGTGTAACACAATGCAATACAACAATTGCAAACCAGACATTGTCTATTCAACAAACTACGAATCCAATAGATCCATGTCGCGGAGACACTGTAACCTTAAGCATGGATGTATGCAATTACACATCGAATCCAATAGGTCCAATTACATTACAAACAGCTTTACCGCCAAGTTACAATGCACTTCCTGGTACAGGCTTTACAGTTTCGGGAGGCAATATAAACTGGAATACGTTTAATCTATCTGCGGGCACAACAACTACACCTTCATGCACTACCCTAACTGCACAAGTAGTCGTAGGAACTCAATCTAATAAGCTTTGTACGCAAATTATAACTGGAGGCAACACTTGTTCTAAGAAGACGAACAATTGTACCAATGTAAACGTAATCAATTGTTGGCCTGAAAGTATACATGAATATAGTCAAGTCATAAACTTGATATGCTACCCCAACCCAACTTCTGATGTTGTATTTTTTGAATTTGAAAGCAAAAAGGATGGACAACTTGAACTTACAAATTCAATAGGGCAAACTATTACACAGTTGAATTTTAAAAAAGGAATAAACAAACTTAAAATTAATACAGCTCAATTAGCAAATGGCCAATATCAATATCGCCTAATAATAGATGGGCTCATGCAAAAAGTCGATAAGATTGTTATACTTCATAAATAAAACCCAAGCAGTTCAATTTAAGTTGAAAAATATAACTTGAAAATGCACGACAAGATTATATTTGCAGTATGAGCATTGAACAACTGTATACTATTTTTCTTCAATACCCTAATGTACAAACGGATACAAGAAAGTTACAACAAGGCGATATTTATTTTGCCTTGAAAGGTGAAAATTTCAATGGAAACCTTTTTGCGAAGCAAGCCATTGATGCAGGTGCTTCATATGCTGTTATCGACGAACCCGATTTCCAGTTCAATGAGCACTATATTTTAGTTGATGATGTGCTAACAGCATTGCAACAACTTGCACATTATCATCGCAAACAATTTGATATCCCATTTATTGCAATCACAGGCAGTAATGGGAAAACCACGACCAAAGAACTGATATTAGCAGTACTTTCAGCTCAATACAAAACATACGCAACAGAAGGTAATTTGAACAATCATATTGGCATTCCATTAACATTGCTTAAGATAAAAAAAGATGCTGAAATAGCTATCATAGAAATGGGTGCTAATCATCAAAAAGAAATTGAAGGTTATTGTAAAATCGCTTTGCCTACACATGCTTTAATCAACAATTGTGGCAAAGCTCACCTTGAAGGTTTTGGCGGAATAGAAGGCGTACGAAAAGGCAAAGGAGAATTGTTTGATTATATCAAAGAAACTAAAGGTATCATTTTTAGAAACACCGATTTAGATTACCTCATTCCAATGTCTTCAGGGATTCATGAACAAATCACATACGGTTCATCAATTGCCAACTACAGAGGTGTTATAGAATCAAATGAACCATTACTCAATGTAGCCATTACAACACCAACGTTAGAGTGCATCATTCGAACCCAACTTGTAGGAGAATACAATTTCCCAAATGTGATGGCTGCGGTAGCTATTGGAAGTTATTTCGATATACCCATAAATATTATTCAAAAATCCATTGAACATTATTCGCCGAGCAATAGTCGATCGCAACTCATTACTCAAGGTACCAACACAATTATCTTAGATGCGTATAATGCCAATCCAACAAGTATGGCTGCGGCTATTCGCAATTTCAGAAATGCTGATTACCCCAATAAAGTAGTGATGATTGGCGCTATGATGGAATTGGGTTCTGAAAGCCATGTAGAACATCAACAAATCATTTCATTGTTGGAGGAAAGCAATTGGAATCATGTTGTATTGGTGGGTGGTGATTTCAAAAACTGCCAACATAATTATTTTTATTTTAATTCATCACTTGAAGCAGCCGAATGGTTTAAATCTAAAACCTTTGACCATACTGCGTTTTTAATCAAAGGATCACGAGCAATGGCTATGGAAAAAGCAATCCAATAATTTATCGGCATACTATTTGCAATCTGAAATTAAACTAACAAAAACATGTCTAAAATACTCGTTACAGGCGGAGCTGGATACATTGGCTCCCATACCATTACAGACTTAATCGCTAACGGCTTTGAGGTAATTTGTGCAGATAACTTTTCCCGCTCAAATCCTGAATCACTAGAAGGAATTCAAAAAATAACAGGCAAAGCAGTCAAAAACTATGCAATCGATTTATGCGATTATTCACTAACAAGACAACTATTTGAAGAAAACCAAGATATTCAAGGTATCATACATTTTGCTGCCTACAAATCTGTTCCAGAAAGTGTAGAGTTTCCAATTCGATATTACGAAAACAATATGAATTCGTTGTTCAACATACTCAAATGCATGACCGAATTCAATGTTCCTAATTTAGTTTTTTCGTCATCTTGCTCCGTATATGGCAATGTAGATAAATTACCAGTCACTGAAGATACACCACTTTCTAAAGCAGAATGTGCTTATGCGGCCACAAAACAAATGGGGGAACAGGTCATTTTAGATTTCGCTAAAACGTCAAAGTCAAGTTCAATTCTATTACGCTATTTCAACCCAGTTGGTGCACATCCATCTGCAATTATAGGCGAAACACCAATTGATCGTCCTAATAATTTAGTACCTATCATTACACAAACTGCCATTGGTCAAATCGACAAAATGTATGTTTGGGGTAGCGATTACGATACTCGTGATGGATCGTGTATACGTGATTACATTCATGTCATGGACATTGCGAGCGCTCATACAAAGGCTTTGCAATATTTAATTGCTCAAAAAAATGATACCAATTATGAAATCTTGAATCTTGGTTCAGGAAATGGCGTATCAGTATTAGAAGCAATCCATTCTTTTGAAAAAGTCAGTGGCGTAAAGCTCAATTACGAAATGGGACCCAGACGTGAAGGAGATGTGATAGCCATTTATGCGAACAACGAAATGGTAAAAACGAAATTAAACTGGAATCCAAAATTCACATTAGACGAGATGATGTCTACTGCATGGGCATGGCAGAAAGTCCTTTCTTCTAAATAAACTAATACTTATTATTTCTATATTAAATATACAATAGTTGCTTATTTATTAGTTATATATACTATTTTTGTGATTAAACTAATCAATCATGAAAAGAAAATTACACTTTATAGGTTTAATACCTATTTTATTATTTTTTACTTCAGTACTATTCTCGACTAATTCTTATGGTCAAATACCTTTATTAGGTTGGGATTGTAATCCTATAATCAATGGTGCCAATCTTTTTGGACCAAGTCCATTTAATCCCACTACAGTTGCAGCCAATGTAACGGGGTCTGGGATTATTCGCGGAGCAGGCATTAGCACCACTGGAACAGGTGCTAATAGGGCTTTTGGTGGTGTTGGATTTAATGTTGTGGATGCGGCTGCTGCAATTGCAGCAAACAAATTTATTGCATTTACAATAGCTGCAAATAGCGGATACAATTTATCTTTAAGCAGCATCAATCCTTTTGACTATCGACGTTCAGCCACTGGACCACCAAGTGCATTAATCCAATATTCTATTAACGGAGGGACATATATAGATATCACAACTATTTCTTTTCCTACTACAGCATCATCAGGTGCATCGGCAGGTCCAGTTGACCTAAGCATCATCCCCGCTTTGCAAAATCTCCCTTCTACATCAACAGTTTCTTTTCGAATTGTACCTTATGGTGCCACAGGGGCTACAGGAACATGGTATATCTTTGATGTTTTAAATTCTACTGTTAACGACTTTGTCGTGAATGGTACAGTTACTAGTGCAGCAGTTCCTACATTAACTTCCACAGCTTTAAATTTTCCGAATACTTGCCTTGGCTCAAACAATATACTTCCTACAACGATTACAGGTTCTAATTTAACAGGTACATCAGTGCTTGTAGGTCCATTTAGTTCTTACGGTTTTTCTACAAATCCTGCTGGTCCATTTGACCCTTCAGTTAGTTTAACCTATGTTGGCAACTCGTTATCAAGCACTGTTTATGTTCAATATTTACCAACTGTTGCTGGTACGAACAATGGTAATATTGCATTGTCGGGCGGTGGAGCTTCAGGTACAATTGCAACAACAGGTCAAGCTTTTGCAGTACCAACTGTTACAGCAATTTCTACACCATCTCCAGCAACAGTATGTGCTGGTAGTAGTGTAACCTTAACAGGTGGTGGCGCTACAACATATACTTGGTCAAATGGCGTACAAACACCAACGGATGCAGTCGCATTTGTTCCTACTTCCTCATCAACGTATACTGTTACAGGAACTACATCTGGTTGCTCTTCTACTAGTACAGTAGTTGTGACTGTTAATCCAGCTCCGTCTTCACCAGTAATCACTGCAACACCAACTGCAATTTGCATTGGTGGCAATTCAGATTTAAATGCTGTTTCAACAGGTAATACGATCCGTTGGTTTGATGCACTTACAGCTGGTACATTATTAACAACCGTAGCAAGTGCTACTAATTACAACGTAACACCTGCTACAACAACAACCTATTATGCCGAAGCTGTTTCACCAGCTGGGGGTACTCAAACTTTCAATTATACTGGATCTGCTCAAACATTTATAGTACCAGCAGGTGTAACTTCAATGGATATGGAATGTTGGGGAGCACAAGGTGGTGCAAACTGGATAAATAATACAAATTTTGGAGGATACTCTAAAGGTACAATAGCTGTAACCCCAGGTGAAACATTAACTATTTATGTAGGAAATCAACCTACAACAATAGCTGGTGGATTTAATGGTGGTGGCGCTGGAGATGGCGCTGGTCGTGCTGGTGGCGGTGCTTCTGATGTACGTCAAGGAGGCACTGGTTTAAACAATCGCATTATTGTAGCCGCTGGTGGCGGTGGTGCAGGTTATTGGAGTTCACTACATGTGGTAGGTGGCGTTGGCGGCGGCGCTAATTTAAGCGGTGGTGATGGATATCGAAATACAATTGCCGATCCAGGTGGAAAAGGAGCTACTGTTTTAGCTGCCGGACCTGATGGAACTTGTGCTAGTTTTAACAATATTAATATGGCAGGTGCATTTGGACAAGGTGGATCTCCAGCAACATTTGGTTGCGGTTGTGAAGGATATGGCGGCGGCGGTGGCTGGTATGGTGGCGCAGGTAGCGGTAACTGCCGCGGTGGCGGTGGTGGAAGTGGATATATAATCCCTTCTGCTACAAACCTAGTCGCTACAAGTGGTGTTCGCGTTGGTGATGGTCAAGTTATTTTAACATGGACTGGTTCAGGGTGTGCTTCTAACCCAAGAACACCTGTGACTGTTACTGTAAATCCAATCCCAAGCGTCACAGCAGGTTCTTCACCTTCTCCTGCCACAGTATGTTCTGGTAGTAGTGTAACCTTAACGGGGGGTGGCGCTACAACTTATACATGGACTGATGGTGTAAATACTCCTACTGATGGTGTTTCGTTTATACCTTCAGCTTCTTCTACATACACAGTTACAGGAACTACAGCAGGTTGTTCATCTACTGCAACGCTTGCAGTAACCGTGAACCCAACCCCAACAGTGACAGCAAGTTCAATACCATCGCCTGCAACAGTATGTTCAGGTAGTAGTGTAACCTTAACGGGGGGTGGCGCTACAACTTATACATGGACTGATGGTGTGAATACAGCAACAGATGGTGTTTCTTTTGTACCTGCATCTTCTTCTACTTATACAGTAACGGGAACTACAGCAGGTTGTTCATCTACAGCAACACTAGCAGTAACTGTGAATCCTATCCCAACGGTAACAGCAATTTCTATACCATCACCAGCCACTATATGTGCAGGAGGTAATGTAACTTTAAATGGTGGCGGTGCTACAACCTACACATGGACGAATGGTGTAAATACACCTACTGATGGTGTTTCGTTTGTACCTGCATCTTCTTCAACCTATACAGTAACAGGAACTTCAGCAGGTTGCTCGTCAACGGCTACGTTAGCTGTTACAGTAAATCCATTTCCAACAGTTACTGCCTTTGCAACACCCAATGATACAGTATGTGCTGGCAGCCCAGTTACCTTACAAGGCGGGGGAGCAAATACGTATACCTGGAATGCAAATGCTACTTTAACAAGCGACACAACATTAACCCCTGCCGTTGCTGGAACATATACTGTTGTAGGAACCGATGCAATTGGTTGCAGTGCCTCAAGCACAATAGTAATAACGACAACACAAAATCCATATAATATAGTCATACCTAATCCTGAATTATTATACTATAAATTTGATGGCGTAGGTACATCCGTACCTAATCAAGCCTTAACCCCTCCTCCAGGTACTGCTACTGCCACAATTATGGGTGGCCTTACTCAAGGTTCTACTGGACAAACTGGTGGAGCTTTAGTTGGTTCTGGAATAAGTTCAACAACGGATTATTTGAATACAGGTTATGCACCTAATAGAGGTGGAGGTTCTTGGACTATTTCATTTTGGTCGGCCGGGTTTGGTTCAACAGCAGCCCTATATTATATATTTGGAGATGCAAATACAGCTTCATTTAGATGCTTTACCAATGGCGTAGCTGGAGCAGGAAATTGGATACTACGTGGCGCTGGATTAACAGATATTTATATCAACGGAGGTGCTCAATCAACACCGACACTGAATACCTATGTATATGATGCAACTTTAAATAATGTAAAAGGTTATTTAAATGGTGTATTAGTTTCTACAGTTGCTCAAACTGCTCCAAACCTTACAGGTGCGGGTCCATTGAAAGTAATGGGTTATAGTGCAAATATAGGAGCTCCATTGGGAGGTAAACTAGATGAATTTAGATTATACAACAGAGCATTAAATGCAGCCGAAGTCCTTCAATTAATGGCTACCTCTTCTGTGGTATCAGCAACTGTGACACCTACTACAATATGTGCCGGCTCAACAGCTACCCTTACTGGTACAGGTGCAACGACCTATAGTTGGAATCCTGGTATAATGGCTGGCTCTCCAGTTAATGTCAATCCAATTTCAACAACTACATATACAGTAGTAGGAGCAGATGCGAATGGATGTACAGGAACTAATAGTGTAACCCTAAATGTCAATCCATTACCAGCCGTAACAGCAACACCTGCAACACAAACATTGTGTCAAAACGCAAGTGCGACAATATCTGGTGGTGGTGCAACAAGTTATGTATGGACAGGTGGTATCTCTGATGCAACACCATTCAATGTAACATCAAGTGCAACGTACACTGTAACGGGTACAGATGGCAACAACTGTAGCAACACAGCAACAGCAGTTGTAAACATGAATGCTGCACCATTGGTAACAGCAGGTGCAACACCAACTACAACATGTAACAACACAGTTGTAACACCAACAGGTGGTGGTGCAAGTACTTACACATGGTCAGGTGGATTAACAGACAATACACCATTTATAGCATCAGCTACAGCAACATATACTGTAACAGGTACAGATGGTATCGGATGTAGTGCGACGAGCAGTGTAACGGTAACCGTAACACCAGCATCAGGTACAATAGCACCAGCAACATCAAACCAAAGTCAATCTCACAGCGATGACTTCAACGTAAACTATAGCGATGCAAGTTGTAACTTAATCGCAACCGTAGACGATGGCGCAGGTGGAAACATCCTAGGCTTAACTACAGCAACTGTAAACGTAGAAGCAACAGCAGGTGTACACAATGGACAACCATTCGTACGTCGTTGGTATCAAATCACACCAACGAGCAATGGCTCAGCAGATGTGATCTTATAC
>JBILCF010000239.1:0-3156 GCA_044353325.1 Chitinophagaceae bacterium
ACGATTCCCAATGCATTAAGTGATCAAGTCACATTGTTGAAATCACCCATTGAAGATTCAATTCAGAAGCAGTTGCTTAAATAAATTAATAGTCTTAAATCATTGGAATATTTATAACGACAGTTGATCCTTTGCCGACTTGACTGTCCCAGTGTATTTCACCTTTTAGAAACTGAACCCGTTTTTGAATATTGCTTATTCCTATTCCCGCTTTTTCGCTCAGTTGACTTGGATTAAATCCGCGACCATTGACCTCAATTGTTACATCAACCATATGCTCGTCTACGAGGATTGATATATTAAGTTCGGATGCATTGGCATGTTTCAATACATTATTGACACACTCTTGAATGATGCGATATAAAAATATCTCAGTATTGGATTCTAAAGGTTTGTTTAAGCCGTCGGTAAAGAGTTGTACTTTAAGTTTCTGTTGGTTGAGGTTATCCAAGAAATTGCGCACAGCTTTTCCAAGACCATTTTTCAAGAGCGAGTTTGGCATCATATTGTGGCTAATACTTCTCACTTCACCTACTGAATCTACAACCAAGTTCATTGCATTGCTGAAGGTTTGCACATCAGTTTCACTCGCAAAATTGATTTTGCCTTTCAAGGACTAAAGATTCATTTTAGCAGCTGTCATGGTTTGCCCTACTCCATCATGTAGATCTGTTGCTATGCGTTGTCGTTCGTTTTCTTCAGCCTCAATGATTGCCTTAGTCGCTTTATTTTGCTCATGAATCATGGTTTCTTGAAGCTTGTTTTCGTAGCGTAATTTTCTACGATGATAAGCACTGTATAGTAAGCCTATACCTAAAAGCAGCAACCCGATACCCGCCATCAAATAGGTATTTATAATTTTTTCGTCTTTGATTTTTAAGTCTTTCTTTTGAGTTTCGTATTTGATATTCAGTTCTTCTATTTTTGCCTTGACATCTTCACCACACAATGAATCTCTCAGTTTGACATGTTTTTTGAGATAAAACAAAGCTGAATCCTGTTTTTTATTTCGTTCAAAATTGATATACATCATTTGATATGCATCAATGATTTGCTTGACATTTTCGATTTTCTGGGCATGAAAAAATCCCTTTCTAATCCAGTCTTCACTTTCCTTTGGTTTCCCCAATTTGCTTAAGTTACTACCCAAATAAAAATAGGAATATGAGAGTTCGTTTTGTTCATTGTTGCGTTCGCGAATGGCAATAGCTTCCAACAAATATGGTGTAGCTTTTTCGGATTGTTTGGCCCTATCATACATGGTACCCAACTCAGCCAATGCAAATGCAATAGAAGAAGAATCGCCAGATAAATAAGCGTATTCCAATGCTTTGGTATTGTATACAATACCTTCAGTATAGTTTTCTTTTTCACGGTGAATAATACCGATATTGCCATAACTCTTCGATATTCTTCGATCGCTTTTCATTCGTTTTGCTATTTCGATCGCTTCTGTATGGTATTGCATAGCTCTATCGAGGTCTTTCATAGTCACAGACAAAATACCTAATTGAGTTTTACTCGCATAAGCTAAGGTATCGTTTTTAATTTCGTCTGCTTTTGCGTTTGCAGCAATGAGCACTTTTATTGCATCTTCATATTTAGATTGACGTCTTAAAATGACACCTTTAGACATACTAATATGAATAATTAATTTCTGTCCTTCATACGAAGGATCTGCAAAGGTTAACCCTTTTTCCAATTCTTCCATGGCTTCGTCAAACTGCCCAATACGTTCAAAATAATTTCCTCGCTGATGATGTACGCTGCCTATTTTCAATGGATCTTTCAGCTTCTGGGCTATTTCCATCGTTTGTTCTATAATAGGCAAGGCATCTTTGACTTTATTTTCGATGTACATAGACCCTAGTTTTGACCATAGCATATAAGCATCTTCTTTACTCAATTGTTGGGTCTTAAGCACTTGCTCAATTGAATCCATTTTTTTGACTTGTGCCAAAACTGTACACCCTAAACAAACGATTATTAGCAAAAAAAATTGGCCTAAGGAAAAGTCGGATCATTGTAAATATTTTGTACTGCAAATTATACCAAATTAATATATTATTTAAGCCAAAGGCAAAAAAGAGTAAGATGGTGTTGCAATAGATTCAGAACTAACTTTTCTTGTATTTTTAATACACACCTTTAGTAAACAAAAAAGCCTTGCAATTGATACAAGGCTTTTAAAAAATTATATTTAAAAAACTATTTTACTGCGTACATGATTTCTTTTGCGATACGAACAGTTTTATCTATTGAAGGTAAAAATGCAGCTACAAGATTTGGCGCATAATGCATATTGGTATCTGCGCTACAAATACGACGAATAGGTGCATCTAAATAATCGAAAGCTTCTTTTTGAACACGATAGCTAATTTCTGAAGATATACTAGCAAACGGCCATTGTTCTTCAACAATTAATAATCGGTTTGTTTTCTTCACTGATTCAACTATTGTATGCCAATCAAGAGGACGAATCGTACGTAAATCTATAACTTCAGCACTGATTCCTTCTTTTTGTAATTCTTCAGCAGCACCAAGTGCGACTTTCATCATTTTATTATATGAAACGATAGTAACATCATTGCCAGCACGTTTGATATCTGCTTTTCCAATTGGAATCAAATATTCTTCTTCAGGTACATGTCCCATATCGCCATACATAACTTCACTTTCCATAAATACAACAGGATCATTGTCTCTGATAGCCGATTTAAGCAAACCTTTTGCATCATAAGGATTAGAAACTGAAATAACTTTCAATCCAGGCATGTTCGCATACCAGCTTTCAAATGCAGATGAATGCTGCGCACCTAATTGTCCTGCAGATCCATTTGGACCACGAAATACTATAGGACAACTAAATTGTCCACCGCTCATAGATAACATTTTGGATGCATGGTTGAAAATTTGATCCAAAGGAAGAACGGCAAAGTTCCAAGTCATAAACTCTACAATGGGTCTTAACCCATTTGATGCAGCACCTACAGCAATAGCTGCAAATCCTAATTCTGCAATGGGTGTATCAATAATACGTTTGGGTCCAAACTCATCCAACATACCTTGACTTACTTTGTAAGCGCCATTGTATTCGGCTACTTCCTCTCCCATCAGAAAAACATTCTGATCTTTTCTCATCTCTTCCTGCATGGC
>JBILCF010000106.1:0-9477 GCA_044353325.1 Chitinophagaceae bacterium
GGTTTATTAAATCCACTTGGTGCTTCATGTGTAAGTGCTATTTTCCCTGGCATTAATATGTATGCTGGTGGTACTTATATCATAAATGGAACGATATCAGTAGCAGGTGTAACCAATGCCAATTTATTAAATGATTCTTTATCAACCCCAATTACTAAAATTAATTTTAGGCCCACTGCTGGAGCTCCATATCAACTATGTCAATATAGTGCCATCCCATTTGGACAAGGGCTAACCGTTTCGGGTTGTGCCACTCCATTAAGTGATTCTGTAACAATCAATTTTACAGTTCTAGGCCCATGTAATGATGGAAATAATGATGCGGCTTCTTGTCAATTTGCAACTGCTGTTTTACCTTCATTACCAGCAGGAGCTACTTTTCAAAATGGTATTTTGGAAGCAACTAACTTGTCTACAAACCCAGGATCGTGGCGAAGTGAAGTACGTATGAATTTGTATGGGACGACACCTGTAGGTACTAATTTATTTTCACCTGGTATCACCATGCCTGGTTCTCTTTCAAGTGGTAGTCCAAGCTTTACACATGCTAGAAACATAAATTCTACTCAATTAGGAAACATGTATGCTGTAGCAGGAGTAGGTAATCCTGTCAATGTAGGTTATTGGGAAAGTTTCAATGATGTAGCTGGTAGTTCTGATATTAATATCAATGCATTGTCAGTTCCAACTACGGTTACATTGAAAATTTATTATCAATATGTGCCTGCAAGTTTTGAGTGGTATAGCACGCCAACTGGTGGGTTAAACTTGTATTCTTTTTCTCCATTTAATCCTTTAATCACAACAGGATCAGGGTTGTCAAATTCTAATACACCAAATACTTATACTTGGTTTGCAGCATGTTCAGGTAGTTCAAACTGTCGTGTGCCAGTAAATTTAGTGATCAATCCTACGCCACAAGCTTTTCAAGATACCTTGTCGCAATGTGAATTTGCGGTTAGTTCTAACAGTGCTATTTTTGATTTAACGACAATGAATAATGCTGTTTCGGGCAATAATCCATTAGTTAGTGTAGATTATTTCTTTGATGAACCCTTGCTTTCTCAAATTTTGAATGTAACCAATGATACAAGTAGCACGAATGTTATTTATTCAAAAGTGTATTTTCCTGCATCTGGTTGTTTTTCCAAAGATACATTATTGCTTCAAGTTAATAGTTTACCTGAATTTCCTAGTAGTGTAGTGACTGGCTTCGCATGTGCTCCTGGTTCTATTGACGTTTCTACCTTGATTAATCCTTTTAGTACAGCGCCTTTAGGTACAGATACATTATATTATGATGATGCAACGTTTACTACTTTGCATCCTAATCCTACCAACATAACAACAACTGATACTGTGTATATGGTTTTTGCTACCAACACAAATCCAGTTTGCTCGGATACAGCAGTTGCATATGTAGATATACTTCAAGCTGGAAATTTAATATCTGCACAAACAGGAACCTTCCCTGTCTATTATTCTAATGCTGGAAATTATGGATGTGCACCGCGTACGTTTGTCGATGGAATGTCAGATACCATTCGTTCCTCAGCAGATTGTAGACGAGTAGCTGCCGTTACAGATTTGCCAAATTCTACTAGTTTAGGTTTGGTCAATGCTTGTCAAGAAATAGCAGCTTCAACGCCTTATCATAATGGACAACCTTATGTTAACCGTGCATATCAAATTACTGCTGCGACTAGCGATACTGCTGTAGTGTGTTTGTATTATTTGGATCAAGATTTTCAAGATTATAACGCTGATGCTTTATTTGCAGGATGGCCAACTTTACCAAGTAACATTTGTATTTCTAAAGTCAATAATGGTGATTTGAATACACCTGGCCATACTGCGGTTACGATACCTAATGCTTTAATTTCTACTTCATACGATCCTATTTCAACTGTATGGACTGTTTGTTTCCCAGTAAGCGGATTCTCATATTTTTATTGCCATGCTTGTAATCCAGTCAATGCGCCATTGCCTATAGATTTGACTTTATTTACTGGTCGTCAAGTCAATAATCAATCATTGCTATCTTGGACTACAGCATCTGAACAAAATAACAGCCATTTCATTGTTGAACGTAGTAAAGATGGTACAACTTTTAATTCTATTTCTTCTGCAATAGCTACTAAGGCAAATGGCGGAAATAGTTCTACTGCATTGAATTATAGCTTTACAGATGAATTGCCATTATTAGGACACAATTATTATCGTTTGCAACAACATGATATAGATGGTAAGGTATCAACTAGTCAAATCGTTGATATTTATTATGGCAATGACACCAAAGTTACATTGTTCCCTAATCCAGTTAGTCAAATCATGAATGTAGATATCAACACGCCAAAAGCTACATCTGCTACTCTAAAAGTAACTGATGCTACTGGACGAGTAGTTAAAGTTATAAGCATGCAATTGTCAGCTGGCGCAAATTCGACTCAAGTTGATTTGCAAGGACTTGCTGATGGTATGTATATGGTACATATTACGAATGGTAAAGGTTTGGATTACGCCCAACCAATACGTAAAAACTAAACTTAGAATTCTTCTTATAAAGAGGTTGCTAATAGCAACCTCTTTTTTTTATGCATTTAATAATTCAAGCGTTCAGGTTTTTTTATAAAATACCATTTACATCATTTTTCTTGCCTTTTATACATTTCATAACATTTCATGTTCATGGCAAAGCCTAATTTCGAGCAGAATTATATTATTATATGTTAAAATACGCCATACAACTTTTATTTTTAATGTTTTGTTTGCCACTTTTGAGCTTAGGGCAAAATGCAACTTTAAGTGGTACTATTAAAGATGCTCGAAATGGAGAAGATTTAATAGGTGCTACAATCAGGGTAATAGATTTAAAAGACAAAGGCGCAAGGTCTAATTCTTATGGCTTTTATTCTTTAACCCTACCAAAAGGGAATTACACAATAGAATTCCAGTATTTGGGTTACGAAAAGCAAACATTAAAGTTAGATATTTCATCTGATTTGAAACAAAATATTCAACTTAAACTCGCAGATAGAGCTATAAAGGATGTTGTAATTAAAGCTGTAAAAGAAGATAAAAACATTACTCGAACTGAAATGGGGGTCATTAAATTTGATCCTAAATCGATTGAAACTGTTCCAGTTTTGTTTGGCGAAAAAGACATTATTAAAACACTGCAATTAACACCAGGTGTTAAAGCTGCTGGTGAAGGGCAAAGTGGATTTTATGTAAGAGGTGGTGGCGTAGATCAAAATTTAATTTTATTGGATGAAGCGCCAGTATATAATGCTTCGCATCTTTTAGGTTTCTTTTCAGTGTTTAATTCTGATGCTTTAAAAGATGTAACATTATACAAAGGCGATATCCCTGCTGAGTTTGGTGGACGTGCATCTTCAGTTCTTGATGTGAAAATGAAAGATGGTAACAATAAAAATTATTCTGCATCGGGTGGGGTGGGTTTAATTTCTTCTCGTTTAACCTTAGAAGGTCCAATAGTGAAAGACAAAGGTTCCTTTATTGTTTCTGGAAGAAGAACTTATGCGGATATGTTTTTGAAACTTGCAAAGGATAGTTTACTTAAAGAATCACGATTATACTTCTATGATTTGAATTTAAAAGCCAACTATCAAGTATCTAAAAAAGATCGAATATTTCTTTCTGGTTATTTTGGACGTGATGTATTTGGTTTAGGAAGTTCGTTTGGTTTTGATTGGGGAAATAGAACAGCGACAGTGCGCTGGAACCATGAGTTTAATTCAAAATTATTTTCAAATACATCTGTGATTTTTAGTGATTATGATTATCAAATCAAAGCTGGTTTTGACGATCAAGAATTTAAAATAAGTTCATCTATTCGAGATTATAATGTAAAACAAGATTTTAGTTGGTATAAAAACTCAAATAACACCATCAAATTCGGTATCAATTTAATGCATCATACATTCAGACCCACAGTGTTTTCTGGAACTAATTTGACTGTTAGTGATTCACTTAAAAATAGATATGCATTAGAAGGTGGCGCTTATATTCAAAACGAACAAACATTCAATGATAAATTTAGTTTGAAATATGGTTTACGTTTTTCTGCATTTGATTATATCGGACCAGGTAAAGCTTATACCTATGATACAACTGGAAACTTAATTTCGAGCAAACAATATGAGAATGGCGAGTCGATTAAATTGTATATGGGTGTGGAACCGCGATTCTCAGCTCGATATCAACTCAATGACAAAAGCTCAATCAAAGCATCTTACAATAGAAACTTTCAGTACCTGCATTTATTATCAAATTCTACGACCTCCTCACCAACAGATATTTGGGTGCCTAGTAGCAACAACGTAAAACCTCAGATTTCAAATCAAGTAGCCTTGGGTTATTTTAGAAATTTCAAAGACAATATGTTTGAGTTTTCGGTAGAGACTTATTACAAAACGCTCGAAAATCAAATTGATTATAAAAACGGTGCAGATTTGTTTTTAAATACTGATGTAGAAGCCGAATTGGAATATGGAAAAGGACGTGCTTATGGTGCTGAATTTTATATCCACAAACAAACTGGTCGATTGACTGGTTGGGTGAGTTATACATTGTCAAGATCTTTGAGGACATTTGAGAATATCAATGAAGGTAAAGAATATTCAGCTAAACAAGATCGTATTCATGATATCGCCATTGTAGGTATGTATAGCTTGAGTGAAAAAGTAAAGCTTTCAGGTAATTGGGTTTACAATACAGGTTCTGCAGTTACATTTCCTTCAGGCTCATATATTGTTGACAATATCAAAGTGCCTTATTATACCGAACGAAATGGTTATCGCATGCCTGCTTATCATCGTTTAGATTTTGGCGTGACTTGGATTCGTGTCAAAACAGAGAAAAGGGAATCAAGTTGGAATGTCTCATTGTATAATGCCTATGGTCGTCAAAATGCTTATTCAATTTCATTTCAACAAAATCAAGATAATCCAAATCAAACTGAAGCCTTACAAACTGCTTTGTTTAGATGGGTACCTTCTATTACATACAACTTTAAATTTTAATCGAATTATGAAAACGAAACTTATCTATATCCTTGCAAGTGTATTGTTTTTTTCATCTTGTCAAAAAGTAATACAAGTTGATTTAAACAATGCGAATCCAAACTATGTTATTGAGGCTAGCTTGTACGAAGGAACACAAGACTTTAAAGTCAAAGTCACTCAAACTACAAGTTATTTTGGTACAGATAATCCACCTGCTGTCAACGATGCACAAGTTGTATTGATACCCAATAATGGCTCTTCAATTGTAGTGCCGTTTGTCTCCAATGGAGAATATGTTTTACCTGCATTTAATGCTGCTACACAAACCAATTATCAACTTGTTGTGACAGTTGGTGGTAAGACTTATTCGGCGACTTCATATATGCCTTATACGACAACAATGGATTCATTGAGTTATGAAGAGTTTGCTGGTTTTGGTGGTGGCGGTCCCAAAGATCAATTTTTAATGAAAGCACATTTTCAGGATAGTGTAGGTGTACAAAATTATTATCGAGTATTGATTGCTAAAAATGATACTTTGTACAATAAAGCATTCGATTATTATATTTTTGACGATAAAATAAGGGATGGACAATATATTGATGCACCATTGTTTACTACATTTTTCAAACCTGGTGATACTGTCAATGTAGAGTTGCTGTCAATGGATGCGGGTGTATATGATTATTTTAATACACTCAGTGAAATCCTCACAAGCGATGCAAATACGAGTGCTGCTCCGGCTAATCCCAATAGCAATTTTAACAACGGAGCGCTTGGTTATTTTGCAGCTTATGCTACTAGCAAAAAATCCATTCGTGTGAATCCTTAAAATTTATTGACCAAAGTTGAAGTTTCTTTTATATCCAAGAATTTCAACACAATAAATACCTAAGGGACATCGTTTTTTTTATAAATTTATTTTATGTCAGACAAATCAACTATAATCAATTTAATACTTGCTTCACTACTGACCCTTTTTTTATTTTATATCGATGAAGGATATTACAATTTTAAATGGATGCTTAATCCAGGTAATTGGATTGTATATTTCTTTTATGTAGTTGTGCTTTTTGGGGTGTTTTCTTTAGTAACTTTTGGATATAACAGTATTCGGAAATTTGTTGTAGGTAAGAAATAATAACAAGTCAATACTATCTACTTTTTCCGCACGTACAAGTATTCTGCAAAGCCCAATAAGTCCCAAAACAAATTGCCACGCAATTTTCCCAGTTGAATGATACTTAAAATCATACGAAGGGGTAAGGCTATGATGTAAAACCAATTTCGTCGCATGCCGCTCGATACCACTTCGCAACCATTGGCTTCGAAGATAGGTGTTAATTCTGCTACGCTGTATACTCTCACATGGGTAGGATCGTCTTTGAAGTTGAGCGTACCATACATAGAAGGCAATGTGGTGCTTTTTTGACCAGGATATTCGATATAGAAATGACCGCCCGATTTTAATTTTTTCAACAACAAGGGTAGCACCAAATCGCCATTGTGTAAATGTTCTATGACATGCGCCATATTGATATAATCGAAATAGTTGTCAGGAATAGGGCTATAATCCAACTTTGTTAAATCGAGTTCGTAAAAGGCTTTCATGAGCTTGAAGTCATCTTCGCCATAGTCGGTATTGCGATCTAAGTCTACACCGTAATATGCACAATGCGGAAATACGGCCATTGTCTTAGATGCAGAACGGTTGCCTGCACCGACATCCAATAGATTAAATGCCTTGTCACCAACAGCTTTGTTTAAAAAATTAAACTTTACATTGATTGTTCGCTTTAAAATGGATGTTAGACTCATAAGCCTGCAATATAATTTAAACTCCTAAAATAATGGAATAGATTGTGAATTAGAATTGTGGCTATGAAAAAAAACTACAAATTGCATGTCTTTCTCAATAAATAGCTATATAAAATGTCAAATAGATATGAATTATGGCTTTGCGAAAAAATTAATATTATCTTATTGTTAAGTTTTGTTAGTTTTGAGATGAAACTAAAATGTTCATTCTCAAAACATATCGCATCTTTTTATTTCTTTTCGTTCTGCTAAATGCCAATTTGCTATTAGCCAAGACGATTAGCTTCCCTTTTTTGGGCGATACTATCGTGTTGAATGTGGATGAACATACAAAATTACCGAATGTAGATGTTTTGGATGATAATGCAATCCAGTCTTTTTACAATGAAATGGAAAAGACGGATTATAAACCATTGATAGCTCAGATGCTTGACATTCGAAATCAATTGCAACTTAACGATTGGATGTATTATCAGTTTATACGTTATACGGCTCAGCAACTGAGCCCAAAGTCGGATAATTACAACCGATATACCTTGTGCAAATGGTTTTTGCTTGCCAAAAGTGGATATGATGCCAAACTTTCATTTACACAAAATCATTTGTTGTTTTATGTGCGTACGGAAGATAATATTTATGGAATTCCTTATTTTGAAAAAAATCAATACCAATATGTTTGTCTCAATATTCATGATTTCGGACAAATTGATTTTAAAAAAGAACCTGTAATAGAAGCGTCAGTCGTGGTACCAGAAGCACAGCAAACTTTTTCTTACAAAATCACGCATATGCCTAACTTTAAATCAAGCGATTATGCGGAGAAACAAGTTCAATTTAATTATCAAGACAAAATTTATCGATTCAATATCAAATTAAATCCACAAGTCAAATCGTTGTTTACCAATTATCCTGTGGCAGATTTTAGTACCTATTTTAATATTCCATTGAGCAATGAAACTTATGGTTCATTGATTCCTGAATTGAAAAAGAATATAGAAGGCATGCCGCAACAAAAAGGAATTGATTACTTGATGCGTTTTACTCGCGATGCATTTGTATACGAAACAGATCAGCAGAATTTTGGTAAAGAAAAACGACTTTCACCAGAGCAAACTTTGTTGTACGATAGAAGTGATTGTGATGACCGTGCTGGATTGTTTTTTTACTTAGTTAAAGAAATTTATAATCTACCCATGATAGCCATGTTGTATCCGACACACATTACAATAGCTGTTCAGTTTGATACACCTGTAGGTAAACCTGTTCTGTACAATGGCAAATCATATTCTGTTTGTGATCCAACACCTCAACAAAATGATTTAGCAATAGGAGAGGTTTCGCGAAGAATGAAACATAGTAACTATGAAGTTGTATACGAGTATACTCCTACATTGAAATAAATAATACAAATCGACCATTTATCTTTTTTTTCAGATAACTTTGGATACAATTTCAACGACAATAATATCCTTATGGCTTCATTTCAGTTTGAATACCAGCGATTAAAGAATGATAAAGAACTTTCACCTGCTTATCATCATATATTAAGCGAAGCGCGCATAGCAACTGACAATGCCTATGCACCATATTCGGATTTTAAGGTTGGTGCAGCTGTATTGCTCGAAAATGGCGAAGTGGTTATAGGTGTCAATATTGAAAATGCTTCTTATCCTGTCGGTATATGTGCCGAACGCAGTGCTTTGGCTTCAGCTATTTCACAATTTCCAGATGAAAAAATTGTAGCTATAGCCATTAGTATATTAGCACCTTCGGGCGAAAACAGTACAGCAGCTTTCCCATGTGGTATGTGCAGGCAGTTTATAGCAGAATGTGAAGATCGAAATGAAGAAAAAATTGTATTGATTTTATCTGGCCAAACTGGTGAAGTGCTCATTTTCAATTCCTCTAAAGATTTATTGCCATTCAGTTTTGGAGGACAAGATTTAAATCCTTAGTTGTTATTCATTGATATATAACAACATTCCTTGGAATGCATTTTCCCATTTCAAAAAAATGAATTATCATTGTTTCAAATCATACACGCATGAAGAAGATCGATATCCATACGCACATAATGCCTGAACATATACCCAATTGGTTTGAGAAATTTGGTTATGGCGACGATTTTATTCATCTCGAACACCACAAGCCTTGTTGTGCAAGAATGATCAAAGGCGATAAGTTTTTTCGTGAAGTTGAAAGCAATTGCTGGGAACCCAAGGATCGTATTATAGATATGCAGTCAAATGATGTTGATGTCCAAGTGTTGTCTACTATTCCAGTCTTATTTAATTATTGGGCTAAGCCCGAACATGGTTTGGAAACTTCTCGTTTTTTTAATGATCATATTGCGCAGTGTGTGGATTTACATCCCGATAAATTTATAGGTTTGGGGACGGTGCCTTTACAAGATGTTGATTTGGCCATACGTGAAATGGAACGTTTAGTGAAAGAGCTCAAAATGCCAGGTATTGAAATTGGTTCTAATATCAATCAAGTTAATCTCAGCGATGAACGTTTCTTTCCTTTTTGGGAAGCTGCTCAGGAACTCAATTGTAGCATTTTTGTACATCCATGGGAAATGATGGGAGAGGACAAGATGAGTAAGTATTGGTTGCCTTGGCTTGTCGGT
>JBILCF010000107.1:0-9454 GCA_044353325.1 Chitinophagaceae bacterium
CTATGGCTTATTGTTGTATTTAATCAGTGCAGTCTTTGCTATCAACATGTTGCACGAAAGTCCTGAAGCAGAAACATGGAATTCATTGTTTTGGATCATTTTATTGTTCGTTTCTGTCAATGCTGTAGCTAAAAGCTTTTTGCAAGAAAATAAAAACAGATCAATTTATTATTATACGATACATCATCCTCGTGAACTCATAATTTCAAAACTCATTTACAATCTCGCACTGATGGTTTTGATGAGTTTAATTAGCTATTTCTTGTTTGCCTTTTTATTAGGAAATCCTACAATCAATTTTGCTAAATTTTTATTGATGGTTGTTACAGGAGGTATCAGTATGGCTATGTTATTTACAATGCTATCGGCTATTGCTAGTAAAGCAGGCGGCAATTCTGCCTTGATCGCCATTTTGGGTTTTCCGTTGGTAGTGCCTCAACTTATTTTATTGGCCGATTTATCCAAGCCTTTGTTTATGACTTTGCAAGTCGAAGGATGGTGGCAGTTCTATGCTGTTTTGCTTTTTTTAGACTTTTTAATCCTATTGCTTTCCATCATATTATTTCCATTTTTATGGAAGGAGTAATATAATTATAATTTTATTTCAGCTGGTAAAAATTGTTCGGTATTTCCGCCGTTGCGAATCAAATCTCGAACGATTGATGAGGATAAAGATGCATATTGTGGCGAACAGGCTAAGAATATAGTTTCTATTTTGGGATTAACCATTCTATTCATATCAGCGATTGCTTTTTCATATTCAAAGTCGCCAACTGAACGTATGCCTCTGAGTATGTATCTAGCATTATTCTGATCGCAAAAGTTCACTGTTAAGCCTTCATATGTGCGGACTTCTACATGAGGATGGTTTGCAAATATTGCTGCTATCCATTCTGTTCTTTTTTCTAAGCTAAACATAGTTTGCTTGCTAGCATTAACACCAATACCAATTATAATGCGATCAAACATGTCTATAGTTCGATTAACTAAATCAACATGTCCTAAAGTAATCGGGTCGAAAGTGCCTGGAAATATTGCTGTTCGCATCGTGAAGTTTATTTTAGTTAGTCTTGTGATGGTTTTTCGGTTTGTTCTTCATTGACAAAAAAACTAAAAATAGTTGTTCCGTAATTTTTTGATCGAACAAAATAAGGAAACTGCTCGTAATTGTTGCGGGGTGTATGTTCAAGTACAAACCATCCTTCAGGTTTCAATAGATTTTTTTCAAAAATAAATCGAGGTAAATCATCAATATTTTGCAAAGCATATGGCGGACCGGCAAATATAAAATCATAAGATTGTTTGCAGGATAATATATACCGAAACACATCCATTTTGATGACTTGTATAAAATCAAATCCCAAGGTTTGAGCAGTTTTTTTGATGAACTGATACATGTTTATATCCTGTTCAATCACTGTCAGATTTTTGCAACCTCTTGATGCGAGTTCGTATGAAATACTACCTGTGCCACCAAACAAATCTAAAGTGTGCAATTCTTCAAAGTCGAGATTGTTTTGCAAAATATTAAATAGTCCTTCTTTGGCAATATCTGTTGTAGGCCGCGTATTGGGCATATGTGTTGGTGGGTTAAATTTTCGACCACCGTGAAGTCCGCTTATGATACGCATAAAACCAAAGAAAATAAGTTGAAAAAATAATGTGAGGGCTGAGAAAATAACTCTTCAGGATAACTCAGTTCGTGTAAGCGACTGCAAAAACGAACGTGATTGAAATGATTGGATAGCAAATCGTGGGCTTGTTGAATATTTGACGATTCGCCTTGTACATGTATTCCAATCGTTTTTGCATTTAAGTTTTGATGCTTGATAATATTGGCAATGTAAAAAAGGATGTCATCCAAGTCTGAAAATGAATACACTTGATGGTGTATGAGTTGTTTGCTTTTGTATGTAGTCAGTGTAACTGAGCTGTGTTTTAAAGCTACAAATATGCTCGATTCGTCTTCAGTATGAATGTGAGTTGGGTAAGTATTCAAAACACTTGCATTCGCATCAAAAAAAAGCACATTGCGCAATCGATTTTTAAGATATTGAATACTATCTTTTTTTAAAACAAACAAGTCAGTCATATCATTGTTGAGTTTCATCTCATGCAATTCTTCTTCGTTGGTTAAATCAAAAAGATGCTTGATATAATCTAATTTTGATGTTGAAGTGTAAAATTCATTGGGAATCAACGTGGTTTTTAAGGTATCAACAGCCATGAAAAAACGAGTCGACTTTTGTAAAGTCCTATCTGATAATATTTCATCAAAATCGCTTTTGCCAATGGTTTGGTTTTTAAAGTCAAAATGTCGAATGGTATAAACTATTGCATGCTCTTCGTCCAAAAGAGCATAGTTGAGGTAGTTTTTACCCAATAGTATAAAACAGTCGTAACGACTTGGTATTTTTTTGACAAATTGAGGATTGTCTATTTGTATGCTTGCTTGCGTAGCCATAATGAATTTACAAATTTAAAAAAATAAAATGAGCTTACATAAAGGCATTTGCTCATTTCACTAAATAATGTGGTTTGGGAAGTAAAAAAGTAAACTGGAACAAAAATGGGTTTCGAATTTTGAATCCTTTACTTTTGCCCACTTTTATGCAAGTTTCGACACAAATACAAAATAGTTATGCCAATATCATCAAATTGGCACTTCCAATTTGTATTGCAATTCTGATTCCTCAGGTCAACATCTTAACCAACACAGTTTTTTTAGGATATTATACGCCAACGCATGGCGATTTTTCTACACAGGATTTGTTAGCTGCATCTGGCATAGCAGGTATTTATTACCTCACGCTTGTTATGATAGGTTACGGCTTGGCTTCTGGCATACTCATGTTGATGAGTCGAAAAGCAGGCGAGGGTGATTCTCAAGGCGTAGGAAAAATTTTTTCCAATGGCATCATCATGACTTTATCACTCAGCGCAATTTTGATTCTTGCATCTTTTTTTATAGCTCCTATGCTATTTTCGGCCACTATTCAAGATACTAAAATTCAAGCGGCAGCAATTTCATTTATTGAAATTCGATATTGGGGCTTACCTTTTGTTTTAGTCAGTCAATTAGCCAATTCTTTTTTTCTTGCCACTTTAAATTCAAAATTGATCATAGTTGGGTCTATAGTTCAAACCATTGTAAATATTATATTGGATTATATTTTAATATTTGGAGTTGCCTTTTTTCCAGAATTGGGACTCAACGGCACTGCGTTTGCATCAGTATGTTCGGAATTAGCTTGTATGTTATCCTTATTGTTGTTACTTGGTCGGTTAGCGCAGTTTAAGCCATATACTATTCGGTATTTTGCCAGTCCTGATTGGCTTTTGATTAAAGAGACTTTTATTAAATCATCTCCCTTGATCATGCAGTATTTCCTAAGTATAGGAGCTTGGGAGATTTTCTTTATTTATGTTGAACATTTGGGTAAGGCAGAATCGGCAGTTTCGCAATTGTTACGAAGTGTGTTTGGTATAGTAGGTGTTGCTACATGGGCATTGGCTTCGACCTGCAATTCTATGGTAAGCAATATTATAGGCCAAGGCAAATTGAATGAAGTGATTCCAATGATTCTAAAAATTGTTAAACTAAGTTTTGGTGTTTCTTTTGTGCTAGGAATTCTTGTTTTGGCTTTTCCTGCTGAGTTTTTACGTTTGTTGACTGCCGATGAGTCGCTGGTGCAAATGGGACGTGTTTCGCTTCGCATCGTTGTATTGGCTACTTGGATGTTGTCGGTTTCTACTATTTTTTTTAATGGGGTTTTGGGTACAGGCAATACGCGCATGAATATGATATTCGAATTTGTTGCAATCTTTTTTTATGTTTCTTATATCACTATTGTGATTGAAAAAATGCATTTGCCATTACCTTATGCATGGGCTTCCGAATTTGTATACTGGTCATCATTGTTTATTATGAGTGCCATTTACTTGTATTCTGGCCGTTGGAAGAAAGCTAATACTACCTTTGTTTAGCATCAACTGAATAGTTATCATTTATTAAACTTATCTAAAAGCAATAAGTATTATCTATTCAAAACCCTATTTTTGCAACATGTACACCATTATATCTGCTACTAATCGTATAGGTAGCAATTCATTGATTGTTTCAAAACAATATCAAGCATTTTTCAAAGAACATGGCGTTGAAGCACAATTGCTCTCTCTAGAGGATTTAAACTCGTTGCGTAGAGATGATGATTTTAATGCACTCGAATCGACATATTTAATTCCAGCTACGAAGTTTATTTTTGTTATGCCAGAATACAATGGCAGTTTTCCTGGTATTTTTAAATTACTCATGGATATTAGTGATATTCAAACTTGTTGGTACCACAAAAAAGTGATGTTAGTTGGCGTTGCCAATGGTCGTGCAGGTAACCTGAGAGGTATTGATAATATGACCAATATGTGCCATTATATGAAAATGAATGTCTTTTTCAATAAATTGCCATTGTCATCTATTAGTGCTGAGCTTGCAGATGATGTATTTTCGCGTGAAGCAACTATAAACTCAATTAAAGCACAAATAGAAGGATTTATCAATTTTTAGGAAACAAAAGTTATGCGCAAAATTAGTTTGGTAGGAATAGTCGTTATGTTGCTTGTGTTGGGTGCTTTGGAGTATTATTCTTATAGCGCTATCAAATATGCAGTGAAAGGTGTTAAAGCGCCTTTACGAAATTATATTTTGGGTTTTTATATTGCCCTCACGGTTTTTTGGTTTGCTTCCTTCCTTGCATTTCCTTATTTGCGATCGCCTGAAGCCAATAAGACACTTCGCAATTTTATGATATCCTTTACGATGGGATTTTTAATCATGAAATTAATTGTTTCGTTGATTCTTTTTATTGATGATATTCGGCGTGTATTATTTTATGTTATAGATAAATTTTATCCTGACAGTACTGCACCAAAACTTGTACAAGCTGGAATGACCCGTTCAGATTTTCTCAATAAATTTGCTTTACTCGTAGGAGGTACTTTGTTTGGCGGTTTAGTATATGGTATGACAAATCGTTATAATTACAGACTGAAAAAACATTCGATCAATTTTAATAACTTGCCTTCAGCATTTAAAGGTATGCGTATCATTCAAATATCAGATATTCATTCAGGAAGTTTAAACGATTTGAATGCAGTACAAAAAGGAATTGATTTAATCTTGGCACAAAAGCCGGATTTGATATTTTTTACAGGCGATTTGGTCAACAATATTAGCAGTGAAGCCAAAGAGTTTATCCCTTTATTTAAACAATTAAATGCGCCATTGGGTGTTTATTCTATTTTAGGAAATCACGACTACGGCGATTATGTAGAATGGGATTCTATTGATGCTAAAAAGAAAAATTTAGATCAACTTAAACAATATCATCAACAAATGGGTTGGCGATTATTGCTCAACGAACATATTGTCCTCGATAAAGAAGGTCAGCAAATTGCAGTATTGGGTGTTGAAAATACAAGTTTTAGAAATCGATTTAAATCCTATGGTAGTCTAGAAAAGGCATATCAAGGTAGTGAAAGTTTGCCGTTTAAAATATTGCTCAGTCACGATCCTTCTCATTGGGATGGAGAAGTAAATTCGGCTTATAAAGATATTGATTTAACGCTGAGTGGACATACACACGGATTTCAGTTTGGTGTAGATATACCTTGGTTGAAATGGAGTCCAGTGCAATATATTTACAAACAATGGGCTGGTTTGTACCAAGAGGGCGAACAGTATTTGTATGTAAATCGTGGATTTGGATTTTTAGGATACCCAGGAAGGGTAGGTATTATGCCTGAAATTACATTGCTGGAATTAATATAACAAAAACTTAATTTAGATTTTTTCTTGTATCCTTTGAAGGTATTTTCGCTTGTAATAGAAATCTTTCAACAGTTGAAATCCTTCTTCGTTACATTGGAGTTCCTCCATGTCAAAATACTTAGAAACAGAATGATATACTTGTTCTTCTTGTAAACGAAGACTTTCTTTGATTGAAGTTGTAAGCTCTTCGTTCGGTTCAAATTCAAGTTCCATTAATTGTTCATTGATATCCATCATTTCACCTAAAAAAGCTGGAGGTAAAGTGTATTTTTCGTCTGGTCCTATAATGTTTTTTTCTTTTAAAATGTATTCAAGCCTTTTGTAAGGATTGTCTAGTATTTTTTTAGCTTCATTGATGTCAGTGCTTGTTTTCAAAGCTTTTTCTTGACTTTCGGCTGATTGTAATGAAAAATGATCTGGATGAAATTCTTTACTCAATTGGTAATATTTTTTCATCAAAGCAGATTTATTGACGTTCAACGAAACTGGTATATCAAACAGTTCAAAATAATACATAAGGATTCTGTTATATTTGCAAACATAAATCAAAAATAACGGATAATGCGCATCGGAATCGTACGAGAAGGTAAAACACCCCAAGATAATAGAACTCCTTTTTCACCCAAACAATGTCGAGAAATTCAAGACAAATATCCGCAGGTTGAATTTGTGATACAACCTTCGCCCATCCGTTGTTTTAGCGATGATGAATATGCACAGCAAGGTTTATTAATGCAAGAAGATTTAACTTCATGCGAAATTATTTTTGGCGTCAAAGAAGCGCTAATTGATACCTTGATACCAGGTAAAACATATTTATTTTTCTCGCACACCAAAAAGGCACAAGCACACAATAAAAAATTGATGAAAGCTTTCATCGAAAAGAAAATCAGAATGATTGACTATGAGTGTTTAACTCACGACGATGGACATCGTATTGTAGGATTTGGATATTGGGCTGGGGTAGTAGGGGCGCACAATGGCTTACTTACTTATGGTAAAAAGTTCGGGCAGTTTGAGTTGCAGCCTGTATATCATTTGAAAAATTTCCTAGAATTAAAAGAAAGTTACGAATCCTTTTTTCTTCCACCAATCAAAATTGCTGTTACAGGTTCTGGACGTGTTTCTACGGGTGTTTTGGATATCTTGCAATACTTGGATATAGCAGAAGTGTCGCCCGAAGATTATTTAAACAAAAGGTTTTCGTATCCCGTTTTTGTACACTTGAAAGGTAAAGAATTATATGGCAGAATGGATGATAGTAGTTACAGTCGCGATGACTTTCATCGACATGCCGAAGAATATTGTTGCTTGTTTTTGCAATACACCAAAATGACTGATATATTGATGAATGGGATTTACTGGGACCATAAAATACCTCGTTTGTTTGAGTTAACTGATATGCAACGTACTGATTTTAATATTCCTGTCATATCAGATATTACTTGCGATGAAGATGGTTCAGTGCCTTGCAATTTGGGTGCTACTACGATAGCCGATCCGACTTATGGATTTGATAAAAAAACATTGCAACGTACAGCACCGTTTCAAAATACCTATGATACAGTCGATGTAATGGCAGTAGACAATTTGCCCAATGAATTGCCTCGAGATGCGTCTAAATATTTCGGTGGATTTTTGCAAACTTATGTGTTGCCTGATCTTATAGCTGGAAATAGAAGTGGTGTCATAGAACGTGCTACGATATGCGAAGAGGGTAAACTTACATCTTATTACGAATACCTTCACGATTATGCCTTTGCAGACTAGTGCCCTCTGATTTTGAGGAGTATTTTTTTAGCTAAAAAAGCAAGATTAAATTGACTTGGTGCGTCTAATAAACCTGTAAAAGGTTCTCCTTTTTTTAGGTAAAATGTATTGAACATATTTTGAGTCATGCCATACAAAGTAAGAAATTGTTTTCGTCCGTCGTTTTTGACTATACGACCTGTAGACTTGCATTGAAAATGATAGACTCGACTGGCGGAAATACCTTTAAATAATCGGCAACCTACCAGCCACATTCGCATACAAAAATCATCGTCGCTGCTCATGCCGGGCGAAAAATATTCGTTATAACCGTTCAGTTTTTCCCACATAGTACGATGTACAATATTTGGGGGCCAACTACTGCCACTCCAATCATGATGATCGTATGAATTGAAGGTTTGAAGTAATTGCTCTTCTTGAAATGTGTCTACCGTATCGCCAAAATTGGCAACAATTACAGCTTTGTTGTTTGTGTGTTTAGGTTCTATCATTGTTGCTGAAAACATAAATGACGTCGTGTTGGAATTTAGTATTTCATCAACAATATGTTTGTCCCACAGCGGTAGGCAATACATATCATCGTTCATATACATGATATAGTCTGAGGTAGCTTTTTCGGCAATTGTATTCAAGGCTTTGCAAATACCAATATTTTCTTGCGATGTAGTGAATTCAATACCTTTTTGTGAAAGATAGTGTGTTTCAGCTTCTTTTGCTTCGTTTAGGTGTACCAGTATTTGATGAACAAAACTTGAGTTTTTTTCAATGCTTTCGATGCATAATTTTAAATAGGGCAAGTTGTTCCACGAAGGTATAAGAATACTAAAGGTCATACGTCAAATATAATGGAATAGTTTTATTTTGCTACTTCAAGTTTTGGGATTGATTATTTTGGTTTCAAGTTTGAATTTTTGACTTGAAATAAATTTCATATAAAAAAAATGCTTGAATGTAAGTAAAGCAATAGAAAAAGATTGACATTTGCATTATGATGATCAGAAAAAATCAAAAAACAAAAATAATCGCTACCGTAGGACCTGCTTGTAATACTTACGAAGGTGTCATGAGTTTAGTCAATGCTGGAGTCGATGTATTCAGGCTCAATTTTTCGCATGGAAAATACGAAGCTCATGCTGAAGTCATTGAAATTATTACTAAAATCAACGAGCAATTTCCTTTTAATATAGCTATACTAGCCGATTTGCAAGGCCCTAAATTGCGTATTGGAGAAGTCGAAAACAATGGCGTCGAATTACATACAGGCGATGTTATTCGATTTACAGGCGAGAAATGTTTGGGAAATAAAGAGCGTGTATATCTTTCCTATCCTAACTTTCATAACGATGTCAAAGTAGGAGAGAAGATATTAATCGACGATGGGAAAATTGAAGTACTAATATCTCAAATTCACGATAATCATGATGTGTCGGCTACGGTAACCATACCGGGGTTGTTGAGTTCTAAAAAAGGAATTAATCTCCCTGAAACCAAAATCTCATTGCCTGCCTTGACCGAAAAGGATTTGGCAGACATCGATTTTATCATTGGTCAAAATATTGACTGGGTTGCTTTATCCTTTGTTCGAAGTCCAGAAGATATTTTAGGCTTGCGCGAAATATTAAAAGCCAAAGGCAGCAATGCAAAAATTATTGCCAAAATAGAAAAACCAGAAGCCCTAGAATGTATTCGCGAAATCATTTTAGCTAGTGATGCTATCATGGTTGCACGTGGCGACTTAGGTGTAGAACTACCTGTGGAGCAAATACCTATGATTCAAAAAAATATCGTTCGTAAATGTATCCATCGAGCTAAGCCTGTCATTATTGCTACGCAAATGATGGAAAGTATGATTGATCG
>JBILCF010000014.1:0-24912 GCA_044353325.1 Chitinophagaceae bacterium
GATTCTAAAGCGATGAGTGAATTCATGATTTTGAATGTAGAAGCCGGGGAAAATCTACGGCTGCAACGTTCAAGGTTGTATAAAAATATTTGATCGTGACTATTGTCTGCCAATTCAAAGCAAGCGGAGTCGATACCATGCTTTTTAAAAATATCGCCCCATTGTGGTTGTTTTAAGATGTTGTCGCGTTGGCAACCTACTAAAAAAAAGATACCCAGAAACAAGCCAACTACTATTTTTTTCATTTCGCAAAATTAATGGAATAAAAACAAACTGCGGTATGTAAATGTGATTTCTTTAAACGTATAAAAAGTATAAGTTATAATAAAATACTATCTTAAAGGCAATAAAAAAGAGTCCTATTTTCAGTAGCTGACACTACCTAAACAGGACTCAAAAAGAAAATGTATTTAAATCTTTAAGCGAAGATGATTAAAAAATCTTTACTCACAAGGATGGCCATATTCATATTCGTCATGGTCGTAAACTGCATAGGTAAGATCATCTCCTTCATGTCCTATGACTAGCGTATGCAAATTTTTAGCATTTATAGTTATGTATGGTTTGTCTACATGCGTATTACCTTTAGTATCGGTCCATGTAAAAAGTAAAGGAGAACCATCAACACGTGTTATTTTTACATCCCATAATATATTTTCATCATCACCAGTTTTAACCCAAAAATGCTTTCCGCATTCAATCATATTCGATGGTAATAAATCTTTGCTGAAAGCAGTATTAGTGTTAGAAGGTCTAATTCTTAATTCATTGAATGTTTCTCCAGATTGATTGTCTACAAAAAAGCAATAGTATTGAGCATATGCTTTGCTGAGTGATAATGTCAAGGTAAACATGACGGCTAGTGCAATTAATTTCTTTTTCATTTATATATTGTTGTTTAGTCAGTAAATGTAATTGGCATTAATTCTAACTCAACTGTAAGTATATGAACTGATCATAAATGACACTAATAGAGATATATAACCATTTAAAAAAGGTGAACGACATTAAAAATCGACAGTATGAAATAAAAAAGGTGTTGAAAAGTAGAAATAATTAAAAGATAAAAGTAGTGAATTGAATAGATATTGAAGATGCAGCTTTACATAAAATGAATTTAAAATCGATTAACTTTGCCCTATGGACAATAAACGTACAGAAATAGCTTCTCTTGGAGAATTTGGACTCATAGACCACCTTACCCGTCACAACGAAATACGCAATGCTAGCACCTTGCTCAGCATTGGCGACGATGGTGCCGTTATAGATACCTTTGGCAAACAAATGGTTGTGAGTACCGATATGTTGGTGGAAGGTGTACATTTTGATATGATGTATATGCCTTTGAGGCATCTAGGATACAAGGCCGTTACAGTCAATCTCTCGGATATTTATGCTATGAATGCCGAACCGACCCAAATCACGGTTAGTATAGCCATTTCAAACCGCTTTAGTGTAGAAGCATTGGATGAATTGTATGAGGGTATTAACTTGGCATGCGAGCGCTATGGTGTAGATTTGATTGGCGGCGATACCACTACTTCGCTCAAGGGATTGATTATAAGCATTACAGCCATAGGCGAAATAGAAGAAAATAAATATGTAACCAGAAGTGGTGCACAAGTCAATGATTTAATTTGCGTATCAGGCAATTTGGGCGCTGCATACATGGGTTTACTTTTGCTCGAACGTGAAAAGAAAATATACCTCGAACATCCAGGTATACAGCCCGACCTCGAGGATCAAACTTATGTATTGGAACGCTTTATGAAACCTGAAGCCAAACGCAAAGTTGTAGCCTGGTTGAAGGAAAATGCGATTTTGCCAACTGCAATGATTGATATCAGCGATGGATTAAGTTCAGAAATCTTACATATCTCCAAGCAAAGTGAAGTAGGATGTTTGCTGTACGAGGAAAAACTCCCTATCCATGAGCAAACACGGGCAATGGCAGAAAAGTTTGGTATAGCTGCAAGTACAGCTGCTTTGAACGGTGGTGAGGATTATGAATTACTGTTTACAGTATCGCCCGATGCATTTTCCAAGCTTGGAACGACTGATTTAGTGACTGTAATAGGGCATGTAACCAAGCCTGAAGATGGCAACTATTTCATTACAAATGGCAATAACAAAATAGAATTAAAAGCCCAAGGGTGGAATCCAATAAAAAATTAATCAAATAAAGATGAAAAATTTAACTATTTTTGTTACGTTTGTTATCCATTCTTAGGTTTATGAGAAGATTTACTATTATTTTAGCTACGGTATCCATGTTCCTGTTGGTGGCATCAAGTATCGTTTTCAACGCGTGTAACAAAGATGCCTGCAAGGACATTATTTGCAAAAACAATGGCGTATGTCGTGATGGTGTATGCAAATGCGCATTGGGTTACGAAGGTCCTTTTTGTGCCACAAAAATGTACGAAAAATTCATTGGAACTTGGGACGGTACCTTGCGCTGCAATGGTTTGATACCGGAAGTGGTCAACTTAGTAGTTGCACCAGATGCACAACCAAATCGTGTATCTTTATACGATATATTTGATCAAAACAACGCAATCAAAGCAACTATTAATATAGATAAAATAGAGATTGAGGAGCAAACTGTCAATGGTACTATATACAAAGGCAATGGGTATTTGGATGGCAAATACGTAACCTTATTTATCGAAACCAAAGATGCTACTACACTCGAAACGCATGCTTGCGTGTACAATGGAGTTAAATTTACTCAACCTTAAACTACTAAGCCATAAATGAAACGTATTGCATTTCTTACCTCGTTTTTAATCATCGCATTTTTCAGCGTAGTGACTTATTTTTCATCGTGCAAACCCGATGCTTGCATTACCCGTAACGTGATATGCCAAAACAATGGCGTTTGCCGTGAGGGCGATTGTCTTTGTAGTGCAGGATTTGAAGGTGATAGCTGTCAATTTAAAGTCAACAAAAAGTTTGATTCATATTACGCTTGTATCCGCACAAAACTCATCAACGATACCATTGTTGATGATAATGATGATACACTTCGTGTAAAAGCAAAAAGTGACAAATTTGGCATCACATTCAATTCTATTCGCGATTCTGTAGTAGAAGTAATTGACGGAACTGTCAATGGAAATTACATCACGATTCCCGAAAAAACGATCCTAACTACCAAGTATTGGGGTAACGGAAGCCTAAACAATGGTGTACTTACAATCACCCTTTACACGAGTTGGCTTCCAGATGGATCGGCAAAAACGACTTATGTAGGATATAAATACTAGGTTTTTTTGGTATTTTAAAAAAAATCATTACTTTTGCAGTCCTTTAAAATTAGGAACTAAAAAATTACTTGTATGAAACGCACATTCCAACCACACCGCCGTAGAAGAAAATCTGTTCACGGATTTCGTCAACGTATGGAAACTCCAGGCGGAAGAAGAGTGCTGGCCGCACGTCGTAAGAAAGGCCGTAAAAAATTAACCGTTTCGGACGAAAGTCGTTTGAAATAAACAACAGTATGAATAAGCCCTTTTCTCTTTCGAAAACAGAGAGGTTAAAGAGCAAGAAAACTATTGATACGCTTTTCCGGACTGGAGAAGCGTTTTTTGTTTTTCCCTACAAAGTTATTTTTAGGATAGCTCCAGCCACTTTAGTCGAAGCATCAGACCAAGGAGCACCTTTGGTGATGGGCATTTCTGTGCCTAAACGAATCTTTAAACGCGCCAATAAACGTAACAGAATTAAACGACTGACGAGAGAAACCTATCGCATCAATAAAGTAGCGTTAAAAGAAGCATTGAAAGCTACCAATCAGATCTTGGAGATGATGCTGATATATACAGCCCAAGAAGAAATAGAATACGCTACACTTGAACTCAAAATGCAGAAACTGCTTCAAAAATTGCAATCAAAAGTAGAACCTAGGGTAAATAATGAAAAAATTTAAACGGTAAGAAATATCGATTATTTCTTAGCAGCTTTCTTTTTCTCCAATTCTTTAGCATCTTTTTCAATAATACGAAGCAAATCGGCTTCAATACTCTCATTTACATTTTCGATAATACGACCTACCTCACGGTTTTGAAGCATCACGATAATAGTTGGTACGCGTTTGATGTTGTAAAAAACGTGCTCCAAGTTGAGTGTTTCTTTGTTTCGATCTACACCATACATTTCTACAGCATGCAAATCGATATCAGCCATGTTGATTGTTTTGTAAAACTTAGGCAGCATATTGTGTGTATCCTCGCACCAAGTGCCTGCAAATACAACAAAACGGTATGGCGCAGCCAAGGATTTCAATTCGTTGGTCAAAGTAACGTTGGGTTCGTAAGCATCGACACCTTTTTTGAACCAGCTATTGACGGTTTCTTTTTCGATATCTGTAAACGTGATTTTGCCACGCAAACAAGGTTTTCCTGTTTTACGATCTAGTTCGCGAACATAATTTTGAGCAGTAGCCATGTGTAAAGTTCCAAGGGTAAGTAAGGCAATTAAAAGAGTTTTCATATGTAGCGTTTCGATTTTTTATAATTGAGAAACCAAAAATAGTCAATTATTTGGTAATACAATACTGGAATGCATGCATACTTGAGAAGATTAATCGTCTGGTAAACTTTTTTTCAAATCGATTAAAAAACGTTTAACGGTTTCAAGGTTTTCAATGAGGTTAAAATCTGTTTTAGCTTTCTTTTTGTGATCTTTTAGATTCGCACGTGTACCTTCAAGTGTCATACGTTTTTCTTTGACCAAATGGTAAATGATTTTAAGTTTTGCAATATCATTTTTATTGTAAAACCGATCTCCTTTTTTGTTTTTTTTCAGATGGCCCAGTTGAACAGGAAATTCTTTTTCCCAAAACCGCAACAAAGAAGCATTGACATTGAACATCTCTGCTACTTCAGTGATGGTGTAATAGACTTTGGTAAGTTTATCGGTATCGACAACAAGTTCTTTCTTAATCTCCTCCTGAGGGGTATTGATTTGGTCGAAAATAGAAAGTTGTTGCATGATAAAGTAAAGGTATAAAATTTATTTCATCAATCAAACGATTGATTCCCTGCTGCAGCCATTTTGACCATGCGTTCAAAATCTTCTGGTTTGAGGTCGTTGTAAAAGAAGTGAATGGGATCTAATTTTTCGCTACCTTTTTCTACTTCGTAATGACAATGTGGTCCTGTACTTTTTCCAGTACTGCCTACCCACCCTATTACCTCACCGCGTTTGACAGTTTGGCCTGGTTTGGCTTTCATCTTTACCATATGGCAATAATGAGTTCGATATCCGTATCCATGTTTGATCCAAATATGATTGCCAAAACCACTTTCGGGGTAGTCAGCAGATTCTACAGTACCGTTGCCCGTGGCATAAATAGATGTTCCTATCGGTGCTGTAAAATCAAGTCCTGCATGGAATTTCATGATTTTGTACATAGGATCTATCCTAGCTCCAAATCCCGATGCAATACGTTCTAATTGCTTGTTTGAAACAGGTTGAATAGACAGTATACTAGCTAGCATTTCTTGTTTTTGTTCTATAAACCGTTGGAGTGTATCGTAGGATTTTTGCTGGTATTTCAATTTGTTTTTGAGTGCTTGCATACTTTCTTCAAGTTGTATCACAAGCGTTTCATTGTTAAACGGCGAAAGCCTTTTTTCGAGTGCTCGTTCATCAATCACAATACGGCCATTGCGAATACTATCTGGCAAGGGGTCAGCTTCGAAAATAACACGGTAGACATTATTGTCCCTATTTTCCAATTCATTGACTTGCTCTTGGTTTTTCGTATATCTTTTTTGAGCAACGCATATTTTTCATCAAGATAATTGAGCTGGGCATTCATTCGTTTTTCGTTGGGCGATTGGAGTTACTTAAATGCCAAGGCTACTAAGATACCTGCACAAACTAATATAGCCGACAAAAAGCCAAATATGCGAAGCAACTTCTTCCAAAGCGGAACTTTTAGAGGCTAAAATTGTTGCGTCTAGGTGCTGTAGTAATATTTAACTTTTTTCAATACGAAAGTGTTCTGTGGCCAAAGATAAAATAACAATTATTAATTTAGTGAAAAAGACCAAACTGACTAAATTAGTGTAAAAAACGTCAGTTGACTTACTGAATTAACGTTTTGTTCAAATCTTTATTATTTCAACAGCTTAAAAAATTAACTCTATTTTTTCATTACTTTTGTACCTCAAAATTTATAAAATATAACTTTTGAATTGGACCAAATTTATAATGTATAATGACTTCATCCGAAATACGCCAACAGTTTCTCGATTTTTTTAAATCAAAAGGACATCAGATTGTGCCGAGTGCGCCTATCGTAGTTAAAAATGACCCAACATTGATGTTTACCAATGCAGGTATGAATCAGTTTAAGGACTACTTTTTGGGGAATCAAATGGCGCCCTTCAAACGTATAGCGGATACACAAAAATGCCTTAGGGTAAGTGGTAAACACAACGACTTGGAAGAAGTTGGGGTTGATACCTACCATCATACTATGTTTGAAATGTTGGGTAACTGGAGTTTTGGCGATTATTTTAAGGCAGAGGCTATTGCATGGAGCTGGGAACTATTAACAGAGGTGTACAAACTAGACAAAAGTCGATTGTATGTATCAGTATTTGAAGGTGATGAAAAAGAAGGTATACCCGCATCTAAAATAGCCTTAGAAGAATGGCGAAAATTGATCGATGATGAAAACCATATTGTGTATGGCAATAAAAAAGATAATTTTTGGGAAATGGGTGATGTAGGTCCTTGTGGTCCATGTACCGAAATTCATGTCGATATGCGTCCAGATGAGGAGCGGGCTATGATACCAGGACATAAATTAGTGAATGCAGATCATCCTCAAGTCATTGAGATTTGGAACAATGTATTTATTCAATACAATAGAAAAAAAGATGGCACCTTGGAAGAATTGCCTTCACGCCATGTTGATACAGGAATGGGCTTTGAACGTCTAGTAAGAGTAATACAAGGGAAAACATCCAATTATGATTCTGATGTCTTCACACCTACCATAGAGTTGACAGAAAAAATTACTGCCTTGAAATACGACTTTAGCGATAGCAAAAAGGCTATAGCATTTCGAGTTATTGCAGATCATATACGTGCGATTTCGTTTACTATTGCAGATGGACAATTACCTGCAAGTAATGGTGCTGGCTATGTTATACGTCGTATACTTCGTCGAGCAGTGCGTTACTATTTTTCGTTTTTAAATTACAAACAACCATTATTGCATCAGTTGGTACCCTTGATTGCCGATCAATTTGCCAATGTATTTCCTGAATTGAAAAAGCAAGAAGAGTTTGTCAAAAAAGTAATTTTGGAAGAAGAAAACGGATTTTTAAGAACCTTGGATGGAGGATTAAAAAAATTGGATGAAATTTTGAACCGCGAAGGCGCGAATGAGCAAAGTATATCAGGAATAGAGGCCTTTGAATTGTCAGATACCTATGGTTTTCCGATAGATTTAACTCAGCTAATTGCACATGAAAATAATATTTCTGTTGATGTAAGAGGTTTTGAAGAAGAACTCCAAAAACAAAAAGATAGAAGCCGAAAAGCAGCTGTTGTAGATACGGACGATTGGATAGAATTGGATGCAACTGCAACTTGCACTTCAAGCGCGTACACCAAAACAGAAACAACGACGAAAGTCATTAAGTACCGCAAAGTTTCAGCCAAAGGCAAAACCCAATATCAAATCGTATTGGAAGAAACTCCTTTCTATGCAGAAAGTGGTGGACAAGTAGGAGATACAGGAAGCCTCACCCCAACCCTCTCCCAAGGAGAGGGAATAAAAATCACCGATACTAAAAAAGAAAATGATTTAATTATTCATTTTGTAGATGAATTGCCAGAAGATTTGAGCGGTGAAGTGGTTGCAAAAATAGATGCAAGTCGTAGACGGAAAATAACGCGTCATCATAGTGTGACCCACTTAATGCAAGCAGCTATGCGCGAAGTATTGGGTTCGCATGTAGCTCAAAAAGGAAGTTTGAATACCGATGAAAACCTTCGATTTGATTTTAGTCATTTTGCAAAAGTGACCGATGAGGAAATTGCGCAAATAGAAAAAATAGTGAACAGAAAAATTCGTCAGAATATACCTGTTATCATCAAGGAAATGCCAAAAGACGAAGCAATGAAGCTAGGCGCTATGGCCTTGTTTGGCGAAAAATATGGCGATACCGTCCGAGTGGTTATTATGGATGAAAATTTCTCTATCGAACTTTGCGGCGGTACACATGTCATAAACACAGGTGAATTAAATTTGTTTAAGATTATTTCTGAAAGTGCTGTAGCTGCTGGCGTACGCCGATTTGAAGCTTTAGCAGGATGTAAAGCAGAAGCATATATCATGGCACAACTTAAACAATTGAATGATATCAAATTGGAGTTTAAAAATCCAAAAGATTTGTTGGGTGCTATCAAAAATGTGCAAGAGAAAAATGTATTGTTGCAGAAAGAATTGGATAGAATGGAAAGTGCAGCTGTAACTCTAAAGCGAGAAGAACTTTATAAAGACTGTTTGCAACAAACTACAAGCGGGACAAATTTTATTGGAGAAAAAATAGTTGGACTAAACAAAGCCGAGTCCTTAAAACAATTGGCATTAGATTTAGTGAAAGTGAAAGAAATTCAGCTAGTTGTGCTTTGTGCAGAAATGAATGGAAAAGTACATGTTGTTGTTTCGCTTGATGAGACGAAAAGTAAAGCAATGAATTTAAATGCTTCTACCATCATCAAAACGATAGTTTCTCCATTGATACAAGGCAACGGTGGTGGTAATCCAACTTTAGCCTCAGCAGTAGGTCAAGATGCTACTCGATTAAACGAAGTGATCCAAAGTATTCGAAATTTGATAGCTTAAGAATTTAAACTAATTCCCTCAACCAAAGGGTCTCTAATTTGAATTTTTATTGCACTACATTTGTGGTATCAATACATTTATAAGTATGAAAAAATTATATATCATTTTACTCGGATTTGGGATATTGTTATCAGCATGTTCCAAATACAATACCGACTTAAACGAATTTCCATCTTGGAATTCTGATTGGGTTTTGCCGTTGGTCAAAGGCAAAGTTTCGTTTGAAAATATCAAACAATTGAGCAACGCCAAAACATCCTTTGATGTCCCATCAATTGATATTGGATATGCTAGTGGTATACAACTCAATGTTCCACAAATTTCAATACCAGAAGTAGGACCATACAAACAACCTTTGAGCGATTGGATACATGCAATCGAATTTGATTCACTCGAAATCGATTTATCGTTTACCAATGTTTTTCCAATAGCGGTTGGTGCAGGTACCAAGTTTTCATTTCGTCGCACACCTACAACGGCAGATCCGACAAATATTATCTATCAACACACTGTTGCTAGCGATATTGCCCCTGGACAAAATTACACCTTCAATGTCGATGTCATCAACAACTCTGTATCAGATACCTTGTACTTATACCTCGAACAGTTTAATTCGCCGGGTGGAAACAATGTAACGTTTACAACAGCACCAAGCAAAATAAGTATAGAAGTGCAAATTATCGACATAAAAAAAGTAGAACTTTTTGCCAATAAATTTGTTGTAGAACGCGACACAATTGATATTGATTTTGGAAATGAAGATACAGAAACGGGCGGACTTGATACATCATCTTATGGAACTGTCAATTTTTTTATCGATCACGCGTTGCCTATCAACTGCTATACTCAAATATACTTTTATGATACAGTTTCGAATTCTATCAGCGATTCCTTGTTGTCCTCGCCTTTAAACTTAGTTGGTTGTACCACCGATGCCAATGGTGATCCAACCTCGGTCAATTCTTCTAAAACATCCTTTGCTATAAGTACACAGCGAATTGATAAAATTAAAAAATCGACTAAAGCCATAGTATCCTTCAGATTAAATACACAAGGTTACCCACCGCCGTATGTCATGATGAGCGATAAAACGTATTTGAAATTGCAAATCACCGGTGACTTACATCTTAGTTTTAACCTCAACTCCCTTTAATTTTATGTTTAAGAAAAAACTAATCATTGCTCTAGTTGTTTTGTCTGGATTGAATACTCAGGCCCAATATAATTTTAGTCAAATCAACAACCCACATACACACAATTTAGCAGCCAGTCAGCTTCCAAGTTTGTTAGGTGATGATATGCGCACGGGCGAAATTCATTTCTTAAATCCATATTTGGGTTTTGGAAATAATTTTATTTCAGCTTACGATGTTCAACAGTTGTCGCAATCGGGCAAATTGAGCAACGAATATATTGATGGCATTTTAAATAAAATACCAAAGGAAGCAAATCTTTGGGCAGGTTTAGATATGCCGATTTTTAATATTTTTTTTAATGTCAATAAAAAAGTTCGTGAGCCATTTATATCCTTCGGACTCGGTATGAGATCCAAAGTGGATGTAAACGTTACCATGAATAAAGATTTATTTTCATTGGCTTACCAAGGTAATAAACAATTTGCTGGTGAAACCGTGAACTTATCACCTTCAATGAATTTTTTATTTTACAACGAATATTTCTTAGCTGCAGCCGGACAATTTAAAATACTCAACTTGGGTAAATTAAAAACGATAACGGTTAAGCCAGCAATGCGGTTGCGTATGCTCAATGGTATGGCGAGTTTGTCTATGCCCGATTCGCGCATAGATATGTATACCGAACCTGATGGTCGTTATGTAGAATTTAATACACAGTTGGAAGCAAACATGTCATCCTCGGTCGATACGCCAGATGTTGAAGGTGGTTTCGGCGATTTTGATTTACAAAGTCTAAAAGCATCGGGCAAAGGTTTTGGCTTAGATTTAGGCTTAGGCGTTACTTTGTTTGAAAACATCAAAGTACATATTGGTGTTACAGATATGGGTAGTATTAACTTTAATCGCAATGCTATTAATTATACTAAAAATGCAAGTTATACCTACGATGGGGTAGATTTAAACGACCCAGAAAATACAATCAATGCAGGAAGTTTGGAAGAAATAATACAACCTGACAAAAGTTATAACAGTTACAAAATGTCCTTACCCACACGTTTTATTTTGAGCGGTTCGTATCATTTGAAACTTAAACAAAAACGCAAAGTGCCATATTATGTACACAATATATCTTCGACTTATGTACAAGGTTTTAGCAATTATTTATCCTCAAGTAGAAGTCCTGCATTGAATATGGGTTATGCATATAATTTTAAAAATATAATAAATACAGGCGCAAATATTACTTTGGGTGGATTAAATAAATTTATGGGTGGTGGACATTTAGGTTTACGATTAGGTGCTATCAAATTGGGTTTTGCTTCAAACAATTTACTACCTATCGTTTCTTCTAAAGCTGGGCGTGGTACAGATTTTAATATGTATTTTGGGATTTATTTTTAAGAATAGGTTTTTAATTAAGCTATAATCAATAAAAAATGGGACTCAATTGAGTCCCATTATAATTTTTATAAGCTAAAATCACTTATTTAAACACCTCATCACTTACACCAGTATTCACTTCTACTGATTTCAATTTCATTTCCATCAATTGAGGTCCCATACTTTGTTTGATCATGTTTGGATATTTTAATCCACCTGGTCCGTCTTTGTATTCTGAATAATACACTGTTTGTGTTTGACCTTCAGATGTCGAAGTAGTTTTTACTTTTAGGCCAGAAGCGACATCGTAATATTCGTTTACTTTATCGCCATTCATGTTGGTCACTTCAACTAAGTAGGCATCTTTACCATCTACTTTTTCAATACCAACTAAATTCAATTTGTTAGTAGGATTTAGGTATCCTAAATCTTTGCTCATTGAAGCTTCGTCAGCATATTCTTTGCTCTCTTTTGCATCAAATTCTTTCTTTTGACCTTGAGCAGACATGTATCCTTTCGTGCCATCAAAAACAATTTTTTGTAAGCTATTGCCCATCATATTCACATCCAACATCATTTTGTTAGGAGCTTTACGAATGGTTTTGATATTGATAGACATGCCTTGCATTTCGGTAGTCATATCCATTGTCATATCAGATATTTTGTTCCAAGCGGCCTCGCCACCTGTTACGGCAATATGTTTTTTTATCACTTCGTCAGCTTTTAAATTGGTAGGAACTGCTTTAGCTGGTTCGTCTTTTTCTACATTACCATATAAATCATAAATAGTAACAGGTCCAAATTGTTTCATTTTGTCTGCTATCACTTTCTTGTCTCCAGCAACTGTAATGTTTGCAACACCGGGTGTGATGTATTTGTTGGCAACTGTTTTTACGTCTTCTGCTGTAACGGCTTCTACATTTTTCAAATAGTTTTTGTAGTAGTCTTTAGGCATATTGTATTTTTTCTCGTTGATTGCATAGCGAGCCAATGTTTTTGGATCTTCTAAGCCCAACGCGAATGTACCTGCCATGTAGTTTTTGTAACCTTCCAACTCTTCTTTCGAAACGGTCTCAGTACGTAAGCGATTCATTTCTTTCAATATTTCTGCTACAGAGCTATCGCTAGCTGATGTAGTACTATTGGCTGTGGCAGAGAAGCTACCTGCATTTGGTAATTCATCTGTACGGAACGAAGAGTATGAACCATAAGTCCATGCTTTAGTTTCGCGTAGATTTTGAAACAAACGTCCAGTGCTTCCACCGCCTAATATACCGTTAGCAACTTTTAATTTGATTTCGTCAGGATGTCCTTGTTTCATATCGATTGGATACGTTACATCAATTACGCTTTGTACTGCCCCACTTTTGTTGACGATAGCTACTGCTGCGCCTTTAGATGGTTTTGGTGTTGGATACGTTGCACGAGGTACATCTTTCTTTTGCCATTTTGAGAAATGTTTTTCTACTTGCACTTTTGCTTCAGCTAAAGTGATATCACCAACAATAGCCATATAAGCTACATTAGGTCTGAAGTAAGTTTCAAAGTATTTTTTACAACGAGCTAATGAGATATTCTCAACTGATTTTTCGGTCATCACTTCGCCATACGGGTGGTTTTTACCGAAATTCAAAATGCTCGTGATATTGCGACTCATTGCTTCTGGATCATCTTGTTGTTGTGCCAAGCCCGATTTAGCTTGTTTTTTCAATTTGTCCAATTCTTCTTGCGAAAAACGTGGTTCTGTCAATACTTCTGTAGCCAATGACAATAACTTATCAGAATTCTTTTTTAAGCTTTGCATAAATATACCATCGCTACCAATCCCAAGTCTTGCACCCAACATATCCAATTCTTTGTTGAATTCATCTTTGGTTTTGGTTTTGGTACCTGCTGTCAATAGATCGCCTAAGAAATCTTGAAAACCTACCATGTCGCCTTGCAATTCAGGACGAACATCAAAGTCGATTGAATACGATACAACAGGTAATTTATGGTTTTCGACTACATATACTTTGATACCGTTTGAAGTAACGAAGGACTGTGCAGTTCCCATTTGAAGTTCGGGTGCTGGACCTGCTTTGGGTCTGATACTACGATCTAATTTTTGTGCAACCAATGATGAAGTCATCATGCTGATTGTTGCTATAGATAAAATGATTTTTTTCATTTTTGTATAATTAATTTAAAATGTTTTGAATGAATGGATTAGTTTTTGCTGCTATCTGGTAGATAATAAAGTACCAATCTATTTTCTTTTTTGAAATATTTTTTAGCAGCTGTTATCATATCTGCTGTACTCACTTTCATATAGCGGTCCAATTCTTTGTTGATCAAATTAGCGTCGCCAAAATAGACATGATAATTAGCTAGATTCTCTACAATACCCAATACACGTTGGTTTTGAGAAATGAAATCATTTTCAATTTGATTCTTGCATTTTTGCAATTCTTCTTCACTGATGCCTGATGTAAGAATTCTGTTTACTTCTTCATCCATCGATTTTTCAAGATCTTCTGGTTTGATACCCATATTTGCAATACCGAACATCATAGCTAATCCTGGATCTTCACTTGGAAGATTAAATGCACCAGCTGCAACAGCTTTTTGTTGTTTGTCTACGATTTCTTTTTGAAGACGTGAACTTTTGCCATCAGACAATATTTTTGAAACCATTTCCAATGCATATGCATCTGCTGAACCTTGTTCTGGTGTATGATATGCAAATACTACTGCAGGCAATTGTACTTTATCGTAAAACGTTACACGTTTTTCAGCTGTTTGTGCTGGTTCTTTAATCGTAGGACGAGGAATTTCTTTGGTACCTTTTAGAATGTCGCCAAAGTATTTCTCTACCCAAGCTTTCGTTTGAGCTATATTGATATCACCACCGATTGACAATGTTGCATTGTTTGGAACATAAAAGGTTTTGTAAAAATCAATAAACTCAGGCAATTTAGCTTGATCGATGTATTGTGCTTCACCGATTGGAGTCCATTGATAAGGATGTACGGTATAGGCATTTTTAAAAATTTGCTCTAACAAACGACCATAAGGTGTATTCTCATAGCGTTGTTTCTTTTCTTCTTTTACGACTTTACGTTGTGTTTCTAACCCAATATCATCGATTTTAGCATGAAGCATGCGCTCACTTTCCATCCAAAGTCCTTGTTCCAACTTGTTTGAAGGTAAGGTTTGAAAGTAAAAAGTTCTATCAAATGATGTATTGGCGTTGATTACACCACCATTGTTTTGGATCAATTTCATATACTCACCACGGCCTATGTTTTCAGTACCTTCAAATAAAAGATGCTCAAAAAAGTGTGCAAAACCAGTACGTGTTGGATCTTCGTTTTTGGAACCAACATGATAAAGTACTGAAACCGCTACAGTAGGGATAGTGTGGTCTTCGTGCAAAATGACATGAAGTCCATTAGGAAGGTCATACTCGGTGAATTTAATATTCACCGATTGCGCATTCGCAGCGTTGATGGCTGTGAGAGTGAGCAATGAGAAAAGAATTTTTCGCATACTAAATTTAAATTTTTCCAAAAATAAGTTTAAAAACCTAAAAAAGTGACTGAAAATGGATAAATGGCAACAAGATGTTACGAATGTATCTATTGAATACTATTTTGAATATTTAGTGTTATTATACTTAGCTTTTGCAGATGAATATATTTTTAAGAAATTTTGGGCGGCGCTCATGCTATCCGTTCCAATACCTGCCCCTGCCCCTGACCGAAGCGTCAGGGGGTAGGGGATTTACACTACTATCGTTGCCGCAATACAAACTCAATTTATGACTTTTTTATAAATAGTTTAGTCTAGAATTATTCAGTTTGAACAATTAGTAAATTTAAGATTACTTTACAAATACTTCTCCTACATATAAAAGTCTATCGTGGTAATTTTGACTTTTACAATAAAACGTTTCATTCGCATTAGTGCATATTTATTAGTTGTCGTTTTTATTTTCATGAATGCAGTAGCTGAATTTCATGCCTATAAGTTTACCCATTTTGCCGAAACGGCAGAACCTATTACACGTCAACTAGAAGAACTCAGTACAAAAGAAAAAATCAATACATTACTGTTTGGCGTCAGCTTACCTAGACCATGCAATACAACAGTACCAAAAATTCCACATGAAACAATTCGCATTAGCAATGATACACTAGATTGCTGGGAGTTGCCTGTGTCGAAATCAAAAGGTACTGTTTTGGTTTTTCATGGTTATGGTAATCGCAAGTCGGGTATGTTGGATAAGGCCTATGCGATGCACGAAATGGGTTATAGGGTTGTATTGGTAGATTTGAGTGGATGTGGTGGTAGTAAAGGGAATGCCACCACAATTGGTTACTACGAAGCCAAGGATGTAAAAGCTGCTTATGACTTTTATAAAGAAAAATATATCAAAGAACCTATAATCTTGTTAGGCACTTCTATGGGTGCAGCTGCGGTGATGAAAAGCATGAAAGATTATTCAATGGATGTATCAGCAATCTTACTCGAATGTCCATTTGGAAGTATGTACAAGACTGTTTGTAACCGCTTTGACGATATGCATGTACCACAATTTCCAATGTCGGGTTTATTGGTTTTTTATGGCGGTTTGCTAAATGGATTTTGGGCTTTTGATCATAATCCTATCGACTATGTTAGTCATATACAAGCACCCGTATTGCTCATGAACGGCGGCAAGGATGCTCGTGTATCTTTAGAGGAAATAGATGACATTTATTCGAACTTAAAAGGTCCAAAAAAGAAAGTCATTTTCCCCTATGCAGGGCATGAAAGCTACTTTAATGATTATGCAAAAGCGTGGAAAAAAGAAGTGAGTGGGTTTTTGAAAGAGAAGTAGTATGTTTTCTAATAAAAATTAGAATTTAAAGTTGTTTGATATGCTTTAATATCCACTGTTGAATTTCTTCTTTAGACATTATTCCTGAAGCAATTTGAATGACAAATTCATATTTTTCATCTTGACTTGCCGCTATATCAAAATTATGTTGCATTAGAAACAGTCGCATTAAAACATAACCTGTTCGTTTGTTGTCATCTATAAATGGATGATTTTTGACAATACTTTCAATTAAGGCGCCGGCTTGCTCGTAAACAGTGGGATAAAAAGTGTTTTCCCTATACCTCCAAATGGTCTATTAATAGTTGAAAGCAACAAATTAGAATCTCTGATACCTTTTTAACTCCAAATTGTTCAATTAAGGTTTCGTGAATAAGAATAACCTCTTGAAGCTCTATCATTTTGCCAATTTTAAAAGAACTTCAGCATCTTCAAGAAGTATGGTATTTAAATGCAATGATAATTTACTTTTCTCCTTAGATCCTTTTTCAATTTGTTTTAGATATTGAAGTAACTCATTTAAAAAATCTTCTGGCAAGGTATCCACTATGAGAGATATTTCTTCTTTTACATGCATGACATTTCTTTTGGTAAAGTTAAATCTTTTTTATAAAAATAATTCAATCATTACAATCCCAATTCCTTCCGTTGCTTATCATCAATCGGACCAGGTGCATCAAGCATTACATCACGACCAGCATTATTTTTAGGAAAGGCAATAAAGTCGCGGATAGAATCTGTACCACCAATCAAGGCACACAATCGGTCGAAACCAAGCGCAATGCCGCCATGCGGTGGTGTACCATATTCGAACGCGCTGAGTAAGAATCCAAATTTTTCGTTGGCTTCTTCTTTCGAAAATCCTAAGGCATCAAACATACGTTCTTGTATGTTTTTGTTGAAAATACGTATAGAACCACCACCGACTTCTGTACCATTCAACACCAAATCATAGGCATTGGCTTTGATATCGCCATACTTGGTTTTATCGTGCATCCATTCAAGTTGATCGGGCTTTGGAGAAGTAAACGGATGATGCATCGCAATGTATCGGTCTGATTCTGCATCGTATTCAAACAATGGAAAATCGACAACCCACAATGGTTTGAAAGTTTCATTGTTTCGTAAACCCAAACGTCCACCCATTTCAAGGCGTAATTCACTGATGGCTTTTCTAGTTAAGTTTTTTTCGCCTGCCAATATCAATATCAAATCACCTGCTTTGGCATCACATACTGTAGCAATTTGTTTCAATTGTTCTTCGTTGTAAAATTTATCGACCGAACTTTTAAACGTTCCGTCTGCGTTACACTTAATAAACACCAAGCCTTTCATGCCTATTTGTGGACGCTTCACCCATTCTGTCAATTCGTCGGTTTGTTTACGGGTATATTCGCTACAGCCCGTGGCTGCAATTCCTATCACCAATTCTGCATCATCAAATACTGGAAATCCTTTGCCTTTAACCACTTCGTTGAGGTTTTTCAGTTTCATCTCAAAACGAATATCAGGCTTGTCGTTTCCATAGTCTCTCATCGCTTCGTCAAATGTCATTCTCGGAAAATCATAATCAAATTCTATTCCTTTTACATCTTTGAAAATATGCTTGGTCATGGCTTCAAACGTAGTCAAAATATCCTCTTGTCCTACAAAACTCATTTCACAATCAATCTGTGTAAACTCAGGTTGGCGGTCAGCACGCAAATCTTCATCTCTGAAGCATTTCACGATTTGATAATAACGATCATAACCAGCCACCATCAAGAGTTGCTTAAACAATTGTGGACTTTGCGGTAAGGCGTAAAATTGATTTTCGTGCATACGACTAGGCACCACAAAATCGCGTGCACCTTCGGGTGTGGATTTAATCAACATGGGAGTTTCCACTTCCATAAAATGTTGACTATCTAGGAAATTTCTCGCAGCACGACTGACTCTATAGCGAAGTTCCAAATTCTTTCTGACTGCATCTCGACGCAAATCCAAGAATCGATATTTCATACGCAATTCATCGCCTCCGTCGGTATCATCTTCCAATGTAAATGGCGGCGTGAGGGATGCATTCAAAATAGTATATTTTTCTACCTCAAGTTCTATTTCACCAGTTGGGATATTCGGGTTTTTATTGCTACGCTCTATTACCTTACCTTCTACTTGTATTACATATTCACGACCTATTGAACTTGCTTCTAATTCAGTGGTTTTGGCTTCATTAAAAAACAATTGTGTAATACCATAACGATCCCGTAAATCTACGAAGGTAATACTCCCAAATTTGCGAATGGTTTTGACCCATCCAGCCAAGGTTACTTGCTCGCCTACATTCGACATTCTCAATTCACCACAGGTTTGTGTTCTAAACATACAATTGCTTTTTATGAAGGCGCAAAGATAGGCAAAGAATTAGAACCTTTGGAGCGGAAAAATGAATCACTTCATCTTCCACCTTACCCCAGCATACACATTACGTCCCATACTTGGGCCCCATATCAGTGAACCATCAAAGTATGAACCAAAGGGATTGGGTGCATCGATAATTGCTGTTTGTTGCATATAATTGAGCAAGTTTTCGCCACCTGCATACAATTCGACACCCTTTCCTATAGCCTTGTTGATATGTGCATTCATGGTAATGAATGATGGTGATTTTGTTGCAAATTGCAAACCAATTGGATTCAATGCTGTAGATGGAATGCGTTTAGAGCCTGTCCATTGTAGCGTATAGTCAAAGGACCATTTAGACTTAGTTTCGTAGGATGCATTTATAAATGCACGATGTCGGGCATTGAGTGGTCGTTGTCTTAACGTATTCTCGTAGGTAGTTTGTACATCGTTGAAACGATACGCTATACGGACATCAAATTTACGAATGAGTTCATAATCCAGTTGTACTTGAAAGCTATGTGCAAAGGACGGCTTCGTCGTATTGTAAAATTTTACAAATCGCTCTTCTTCCCAGTCTGTAACTACTTGGTTAAGGTAATGTGTGTAGTAATAATCGGTGCTCAATGTGCCACTTCTGTAATTGAGTTTGAATTTATAGGTGGCATTGACGCCGCCGTTGATAGCTTTTTCATTTTGAAGTCCGTATACACCATTGCTTTGCGACGGCATGATTAATACCGTTCGGTTGGTAGAAAATAATCCTAAATTTTCAGAGAAAATAGTAGCAGTTCGGTATGCTTTGCCTACAGATGCACGCAGTGCTAAATTCTCATGTGGTGCATAGCGCATGTGAAATCGGGGTGTAAAATAATTTCCATACAAATTATGACGATCAGTTCGAATACCCAATACTGCATTTAATTTTTTAGAAAAAGTATGTGCATACTCGGCAAAAGCTCCTGCAGTGATTTCTTCATTATTGTATTGAGTAGTATTTACGACTTCATTTCGACGGATATAGTTTGTATTTGCTCCGAGCTTGAGTACATGGTTTGTATTGCCTATAATAGTTTGATAGATATAATTGGCATAACCCGTTTTTTCATTTGCATTGTATTGCTTTTTGCCAAATTGCATGTTTTGTTCATGCCCCGAATAGGCTAGTTGTAAGCCCATACTTTTCCATGGTTTTAATTCAAATACTTTTCCGATTTTGCTCCAAGCATCCAATCGATTAATTTGATTGTAGAAGCCCCAATATTTGCTTTCAATGGGCGCTTCATCATTGTTATAATGTTTGGAACCACCCCAATTAGTTTGGTTAACGTATTTTACACCTACCTGAAGTTCTCTTCCACTTTTACCAAACCACATCAAACGGTTTGCACCAATAAAAGAGTTACCCATAGGCTGATCGATAAAATGATCGTGGTTTTGATCTACTTTCATCCATTGGGATTTGCCATGTAAGAAAAGATTGGAGGTCATGTTTTTGCGTGGTTCAAATCGGAGCGTTGCATTGGCTTCTGTTCTTCCTTGTGTGCTTTGATACAGATTGGCAAATACACGATCGCCTTCCATAGGTTTCATGAGCTCAATATTAATTTGTCCTGCAAGGCCTTCAAATCCATTCACCACACTTCCGGTGCCTTTACTGAGTTGCATGCCTTCAATCCATTGACCGGGTGTAAATGTGAGTCCTGTAATACTTGCTAAGCCTCGTACTTCAGGAATATTTTCGCGGGTAATGAGGGTATTCGGCCCAGTTAATCCGAGCAATTGGATTTGCTTATAACCTGTTACAGCATCAGTAAATGCCACATCAACACTGGGCGTAGTTTCAAAACTTTCACTCAAGTTGCAGCAGGCTGCTTTGAGCAATTCCTTGGAGCTAATGCGTTCGGATTTCATGATACTCAATAGACTAATTTCTGTTGCAAATCGTTTTTGTTTGATTTGCACACCTTTGAGATTTTGAGTATATGGAAATACAATTTTGAGTTCCTTGTTGATGTCTGTTATCTGAATGGTATCTGTACCGATTTTATCATAAACGACAATCAATCGAGAAGCTGTATCAGGAACTTTAATAGAAAACTTACCGTCTTTATCAGTAAATGCAAATACTTTTTTCGAGTAAATTACTTTTACAGCCGATACAGGTTCCTCGAAATTGTTTTGTTTTTTTTCAAATACACTTCCTTGAATAATTACTTCGGCTCGTTGCGCTTGAGCCAATAAATTAAAAAATGAAAAGAAAAGAAAACTACTTAGAATATAAACGAATGATCGATTAATCATGTTCACAAACACCCGTTCTGTAAGCGCAACAACTAGGAAGTGATTTATATGATTTGTCTGAAGCGGTATGATGTTCAGAGTCGTGTCCAGCTTTGGCTATAGAGGTCTGGATTTTATCCATAGAAGTTTTTTCACTATTGTATACAACTGTTAGGATTTTAGTTTTCTTGTTCCATTCAGCTGTCTTTACACCTTTAACGTATGCAGCTTCTTCTATACGTGTTTTGCATTCGCCACAGTTTCCTTTGATAGTAATCGTATCTGTTACGACTTTGTTTGTTTTTGTTTGAGCTATAGTTTGAAGTGATGTAACGCTAAAAAGCAACATCAACATAAGATTTAAAAAATAAGATTTCATTTTATTTGTGTTTTAAAGTTTTTAAAAAAATTGAATTAAGCGCAATAAAATTGTGCTTAGGCTTACATAATAAACTATATAAGTTTGATTTTTATTTTTTTAACTATAAAACAAAAATGAGTGATTCAACTTGTATGCAGGAATCAAACAAACACGATCTGGTGGTCGAGGTAATTGTTGATTTGAAATTTGAGTTGAAACAATTTTTCCTTGCTGAAATGAGTAAAGTAATTGACTAGGAAATAATCCTATAACTTGAATCTCTTTTATTTTAAGTAGAACCTCTTTATGAATATTTTGATCATCTGTAATCTTGACTGTCTTAATTTCATCTTTACAACAATCATCTTCTTCGCCAGTTTCTTCGTCATCGCAGCAACAAGATGCTTTGACAAATAGCTTGAGGGCTGCCAAATTTCCACCACAATAATGCAATGAAATGACTAGACCTGCAGAAAAGGTTAAGTAAAGCATTAACATTGATATGGACAAAAAGCGTTTCACGAATTCCAAAGATATGCATACATTTTTAAAATAGTTCGTTAAAACCGTTTATATCATTTACATGACTTTCATCAATTACTTTTATAAAACAAAACAAGGTTTGAGAAAAATTATGATATTTACCTAAAATTTACAAACTATGAACGCACACGAAATTGACTACAAAATCCACGGTGAAGAAATGCAGCACGTGGAAATCGAATTAGATCCCAACGAAACGACTATCGCTGAAAGTGGATCATTTATGATGATGGACGAAGGCGTCCAAATGGAAACCATTTTTGGCGATGGAACACCTCAAACTGGAGGCTTGATGGGGAAATTGTTTTCGGCAGGTAAGCGCTTATTGACTGGCGAAAGTTTATTTATGACGGCATTTACCAATGTCGGTCAAGGCAAAAAGAAAATTCATTTTGCATCGCCTTATCCGGGCAAAATCATACCCATGAATTTAGCTGAATTGGGTGGGAAATTAATATGTCAAAAGGATGCTTTTTTGTGCGCGGCAAAAGGCGTTAGTGTAGGAATTGAGTTTCAACGAAAATTAGGAACTGGTATATTTGGTGGTGAAGGCTTCATTATGCAAAAATTAGAAGGTGATGGTATGGCATTTGTGCATGCTGGAGGACACGTATTTGAACGCAAATTAAACGCTGGCGAAGTATTGAAAATAGATACAGGTTGCGTAGTAGCTTATACGAAAGATGTAGATTTTGATGTCCAATTTGTAGGTGGTATCAAAAATACTATATTTGGAGGCGAGGGTTTATTTTTTGCAGTTTTGCGTGGTCCCGGATCCGTATGGATACAGTCTTTGCCAGTAAGCCGCTTAGCTTCTCGCATCATGACGTATGCATCCGTAGGTAGACGAAAAGAAGAAGGTGGCATTTTGGGTGGAATAGGTAATTTGTTGGATGGAGATGGAATATAAACAGAATGAAACTTGTTTATTGTTTTAACCCAGATTACGCATTAGAAATGCGTAAACGACTAAGATCTTGTATTTATGTACTTTTGATAAGTACAAAAACAAGCTCTAAGTCGGGGTAAACCCAACTAACACACTATCCTTTGCCTTCGTCAAAGTCTATTGCGTAATTTGGGTTTAATCGATATCTGACTAAAATAAAATTTATAAAAAAGGTTGCATCTGTAAGTGCAACCTTTTTTTTATAGCCCAGACTATTATTTACAAGTTTTTGCTAAAGCCATCATGTCTTTGCATAATGCTAAATCATCAAATTCAGAACTTTCAATCATATACTCTTTTCCTTTGATGGCTCGCAATAACATGAATTTGTATATTTTTCGCCCATCACTCTTGTAGGTTCGTTCTACGAGATATTCATTTGATGTTTTGACCAATGCTTTCAACGTTACCGATTTATTCGGTTTTGACAATACTTTGTTGAATTCGTTTCGAACAACAGCTATTGTCATAGGTTTTCTCAATTCAGCGATGACTATTTTTTCGCCATTTTCGTATTTTATTTTTATTTCTTTGTTTTCAATGTCACCCTCTTCTTGTAAAATTTCTCGAATAGTATACGTTGGGTGTGTTTCAATACTAGCTTTTAAACCATATTGGGAAAGATCTGTTTTGTTTTGCTATTGAAAAAATGGGAACAAACAATAAGGCAAATAGGATTTTTTTCATATGTCAAATATAGGGAAAAAGACGAAATGCATTCAGATTATACACTTCCTTTTTCTTGTTTTTAAATAGTGTAAATTCTTTATTCTATAAAAACTATATTTGTGACTCAATTGTTTTCAATTTATGGCCAAAAAAAATAAACCTAAACAGAGTCAATCAACTGAAACTATACAACCTAAGGTACCTAAACCGACCATTATAACACCTGTATCATCAGAACAAGCTGCTGTTATATCAAAAGGGATGACTTGGATGTTAGCAGCAGTATTGTTTGCAGTAACTATGCTCATTTATAGCAATACATTTCAACATCGCTTTGTATTAGATGACCATGGTATCATTAAAAATAATAAAATAACCAAAGCACCGGTAAGCTGGGAAAATACGAAAACTATTTTCAGCACACCTTTGCGTAAAGGTGATTTTTCGGACTTAGAAAATTCCTTGTATCGTCCGTTTACTAAGTTTTTATTTAACATCGAATGGAATGTATTCAATGCCAATAATGATATGTTTAATGCGGCACATAAATTTCATGTGGTCAATGTGTTGTTGTATGCACTAGCTGGTATTTTCCTGTTTTTTATATTGTTTGATGCCATGAAAAAAAAATGGGTTGTACCGTTTTTAGTTGCCTTATTATTTTTAGTACATCCTATTCATACAGAGGTCGTTGCCAATATTAAAAGTGGCGATGAGGTATTGAGTTTGTTGGGAATTTTAATTGCCATGCGATGTATACAACTTTATTTTTCTAAAGATAAGATGCTTTATCTGATTCTTGGTGTATTAGGCTTTTTGATGGGATCTTTTTCAAAAGAATCTACTGTTGTGGCTATTGCAGTCTTTCCAGTATTTATGTATTTTTTTACCAATGCCAGTATTAAGAAAAATGCCATCATATCTTCCGTCATGTTGGTTTGTTCATTGTTCTTTTTGTTTGCTCGTCATCAATCCTTGAGCGGTTATCCTGCTTCAAGTAAGTTGAGTGCTTTGGATAATTATATGGTTTTGTGCGATCCAGCTGAGCAGAAGTTTCTGCCACTCGATTTGCAAGAAAAATACAAAAATTCTTCTCGATTTGCATCAGCAGTGAATACACTTGGATTTTATGCTAAAACATTTATCTATCCTCATCCATTGTCTTGTGATTATTCATTTTCTTCCTTAGAACCTGTCGGTTTTTCGGATGGTGGATTCTTGCTTTCGTTTGTATTGTTTTTAGCCATGTTTGCCTTTGCGATATGGCGTTGGAAACATAAAAATCCAGTTGGTTTTGGATTCTTATGGTTTTTTGTTACAGTTTCGATTACGTCAAATGTCTTTTTCTTAATAGGAACTTCGTTTGGTGAGCGTTTGTTTTTTGTACCGTCGTTGGGATTGTGCATAGCTGTTGTATTCGCATTGGCACATTATACACACAAAAACAATGATGAAATTAGCCTATTA
>JBILCF010000108.1:0-9444 GCA_044353325.1 Chitinophagaceae bacterium
ATTGTACTAACCGCGATGAAATCGTCGTTTCAAATTCACACTTGTGTAATTGTCCTGTATTATTGCCTAATGCATTTTCTCCAAATGGCGATTTGCGCAACGATATATTTAAGCTAATCAATGCCAATTATATCGATATCATTCAATTTAGCATTTACAACCGTTGGGGCGAAGAAGTGTTTAGTTCTCGTAATCCAACTATAGGATGGGAAGGTGATTTTAAAGGAAATCCATGTGAAGTGGGTACCTACCATTATGTGGTTCGTTATACTTGTTTGTATACAGGCAAAACTGATCTATTAAAAGGTGATGTGACATTGGTAAGGTAAAATGGCTATTTTCTACAAGTTTCATGTTATTATTTGTTTTCCAAAAAGTTATAATTAATGGATAACTCAAATCGGATTTTAACTAAAATACCTTTATCAGAAATTTGGAAATTCGATCAAGACATTGTTTCTAATCGAAAACATTACTTAAACGAAGAAGAAATAAATAAAATACTCAAAATCTCAAAAGTTGATTTTATACTTGCTGATGTAGGTCTACATTTACATTGGGTTGGAACTGAACTCTGTTTTGATATTTGGAACAATGAAATTAAAAATCATCTTGCCAACTACAATGAGCATATTATTCTTGAAAACTTCCCTGACAATTATGCATATCTTGCTAGCGAATGGACAAGCAAATCTCACATTCCAATAATTTTACTAGAAAAAATACATTGATATTAAATTTCTAAAATCATTCACCCTTGGAATAATTTCTAAAATCACTGATTGATTGAAAAAATGCAACAAATTCGATATTATACTTTCACTATTTAAGCCAATTTATCCATAAAAAAAGTGGATACTATCGTACCCACTTTTAAAATTCATTTACCTGTAATTATTAACGAGGAAAAACAACACCGTTATATTTAGTCACATCAACTTGAGGAATTGTAGAACCGAATTTTTTATTGATTGATGAAATAAATTCGTTCGCTATCAATGCATATCCTCTTGGTGTTGGATGTACGCCATCCAAACTAAAACCACCACCACTTACAAATGTGGCATTTAAACCTATTCCATTGTAAACAATTCCAGATTTAAATGTTTTCATAAATTTATTCATATCTACCAAAGCCAAGCCTTTAGAAATTGCAATACTAGCTATTGCAGCATTGTAATTCGTAATATAAGATTGGATTTGATTTTTCTCAGCTACATCTAAAACATAACGATCAGCTAATGGTTTAGCTGGACTAATCCCCCATTGTCCGCAACGAATTGAATCGCCAGGTGTAGTCAGCAAAATTAAATCGTTGGCTGTCGCATGGCGCATAAAACCACTTGATAAACCAGCAGCACTGTCAACAATCATTAATCCATTCGCACCTGCATTCCATGTGATAGCAGTTAATCCTACAGAAGCATAAAGTTGATTTAAAGTATCAGCTTTGCCTTGCGATAAAACTACACTATTCCATGGAACAGTTGTAAAGTAAGGAATCGATGTAACATCAGGCACATTCGCAATAGCACCTTTGGCGCCTGTTTGAACCAATGAATCAACCATTTGTTGCAAAGCCACTCGAACTTGTGTTGTATCGGATAAAGCGGGACTAAAAATATTGGCTGGTGGAACTGCTCCGCCTGTTGCATAAAGCAATGCATCATTGCTACCCAACCACAAAGTAAAAAAACTTGGCTTTGATCGTAAAGCTTCAGTTAGCATGGTGCTCACGCCAGGGGTTTGACAATATCGTTGTAAAAATGGATTCAATGCACTGTAAATTGGGTTAATAGCATCTATTGCACGAGCCCCAGGAACACCAACCAAATTGTAAGGTCCATTGGCTGCGATATTATTGAATGGTGTTGAACCATTAGGATCAAACACTGGCGCTATTGAAGCGGAATTGCTTCCACATGGTATTACATATCCTAATGTTCTGCGAGGATTACCACTACCATCGTTTCCTCCACCTTCATTCATATAAGGAATTGAAAAGTCATTTGAACCACCAACCATCATAAACTGCGTTGAAAGCATATGAGGATATGAGTTAATCTGACCTTGTAGTGACAAAGCACCATCAGCATAGCCGGCTGTCAATGAGTTCCCGATAGCGACATAGCGACTAAAATCTGCACTACCACTGGAAACATCTTCAGTTTTTAGATTTGTTTTACAAGAATGCAACATGACCATTGCACTTCCTGCGAGTATAAAAGAGCGTACTGTATTTTTCATATTCATGTAGATTATTGATTAGATTTTTTTTTGTGAAGCAAATAATTAATGCCAATACCAGGTGCAAATACTGTTGTTTTAAATGTACCACTCAAACCTGTTTCTTTATTGGTTTGTGTTCGAGCAGGAACATTTTCGTAAAGAATCGACATATCCATAGACAAGCGATCTGTAAATTTAAATGATGCTCCACAGGTTAAACCTATTTTATCATTGTCAGGCAATTCAGGTGCTACATAACCATCTTGAACAGGTGTTTGATCGTAAAATGCACCTAAACGAATCGTTGTCACCTCAGACAATTTTGATTGCAAACCTGCACGTATCGCCATTGCATTTTCATACAATCGTGGCGATTTCGCATCAGACAAACTTGCTGTATTGGCTCCATAATCAAACACTAGGGAATCAAATGATTTCCAATAGGTATAATTCATGTCGATGGCAACAGTAGTTCGTTTGGATAACTTGTACGAAATACCTACCGCCAATTCTGATGGCAATGCCAATTCGGTTTTGAACGTATTTGATGTCGGGAAGTTACTGGTCAATGCACTTGGTATATTTTCAAAAATTGCTTTCCCTTGGTCTACTTTCATATTGACATTTGAATGGTAAGTTACACCTAAATTAAATCGTTCATTTGGTCGCATATATACGCCAAGATTATATCCAGTTCCTTTAGCATGTCCCTTGAGTTGGGCAGTAGCTATATCTTGCGTAGAACCACTTACAATAGGTAAATCTCTTTCAAGTAGCATATTTCCATTAGAAATAATAAATCCACCTCCGATAGAAAATTTATCTGATAATCGAAATGAAATGGTAGGCTGTATATGTACCGTTTGCAACTGAATTTGATGTAAAATGTATCGACCAGACCAGTCTGTAGGAAACATTATACCACTTCCAAAAGGTGTATATACGCCTAAACCAATATTGAATCTATTATTCAATTTTGCCGATGCGTACAACGAAAATGGTGTAAAAACTTGACTTGTAGCATTTGTCAATGTATTCGTGCGACTTTCTACAAAACTTGTAGATGGGAATAAAGTAAAAAAACTTGCATTGAGCTCGCTTTTGACAAAGCTCAAACCTGCAGGATTAAAATAAATAGTGGCTGCATCTTGTGCAAATCCAACACCAGTATGCCCCATAGCCAACTGCTTTTGTCCTTGTACACCCAGTTTGAAACCACCTGCGTAGGTTAAATTGGTCAATGCACACAAGCTTAAACCAAATAATAATGATTTTTTCATGAAATAATAAAATTAATAAGTTGTAATAATAATAAAGACTTCGTTGATAATTAAATTTTTTTAAGAACAGAAAAGTGTGAACATAGAAATATCAATAAAAGCATTTCAAGTCAAAATTTTCATTTTGAATAAAAAATATTAGACTTTGTATCTACAATAATCCTAATAAAAAACAATAAACCTCAGCAACTAAATCTAAGCTTAAGAAACCCGATTCAAAATGTCTAACTTCATTTGAGCTACTAGCTCTTTTACATTGACACTACCTTGATCTCCTTTGCCCTGAATACGAAGAGAAACTGCGCCTTCGTTCATTTCTTTTTCGCCTATAACAAACATGTACGGAACCTTTGCCAATTCTGTATCACGAATTTTACGACCTATTTTCTCGCTTCTATCATCAATTTCTACACGTATACCATTGGCACGCAATTCGTTGCGAACTGAAACTGCATAGTCCATAAATTTATCACTGATAGGCAAAATTTTAACCTGCAATGGTGCCAACCACAATGGGAATTTACCCGCATAGTGTTCGATTAAGAAACCAATAAAACGTTCGTGGGTACCTAATGGAGCACGATGAATAATCAATGGAATTTCAGGTTCGTTGTCTTTGTTGTTAAACGACAATTTAAAACTACGTGGCTGTGCAAAATCAACTTGATTGGTAGCCAACGTAAACTCACGGCCTATTGCACTCCAAATTTGTACATCTATTTTAGGGCCATAGAATGCACCTTCACCTTTAACTTCTACAAATGGAACGCCTGTTTCGATCAATACATTACGAACCAACTCTTCAGTTTCGAGCCAAAGTTCAGGTTCGTTTACATATTTCTGACCCAACTTTTCAGGATCATGAAGTGACAAGCGCATGACATATTTCTCAATACCAAATATTTTAAAATACTTGAGATACATATCATTTACAGCACGAAACTCTTCAGCAAATTGTTCTTTAGAACAATAAATATGTGCATCGTTCATGTGCAAACAACGTACGCGCATCAAGCCAAACAATTCACCACTTTGTTCATATCTGTAACATGTTCCATACTCAGCTATTCGATACGGCATATCGCGGTAGCTCTTAGGTTCTGCATCAAATATTTTGTGGTGATGCGGACAGTTCATGGCTTTTAGATAATACTTAGTACCATCCAATTCCATTGGAGGATACATACTATCGGCATAATACGGTAAATGTCCGCTGGTCAAATAAAGATTTTCCTTGGCTATATGCGGTGTAACCACACGTTTATAACCTGCAGCTTCTTCAGTTTCCTTGGCTAACTTTTCGAGTTCTTCAATGATAATGGTACCATTTGGCATCCATAAGATAAGACCTGCACCGATATCATCATTCATCGTGTAGATGCTCATTTCCTTTCCAAGTTTACGATGGTCGCGCTTTTTGGCTTCTTCGAGCATTTCAAGATGCGCATCCAATTGTTTTTTATCAGGGAAAGTCACACCATATAAACGAGTCAATTGTTTGTTCTTCTCATCGCCTTTCCAATAAGCACCTGCTATATTGGTTAATTTAATAGCTTTGATATGACCAGTGCTTGGGATATGTGGTCCTCGGCACAAATCGGTGAAATTACCTTGTTGGTAAAAGGTAATATGTCCGTCCTCTAAACCGTGTAGCAAATCGAGTTTGTATTCATCATTCTTTTCAAAAAAATAATTGACTGCTTCCTGTTTAGAAATTTCTGTACGAACAAATGGATTATTTTGCTTCGCCAATTCCACCATTTTAGCTTCAATTTTAGCCAAATCCTCTTCACCAATAGTTGCACCGCCTAAATCTATATCATAATAGAATCCATTGTCTAACGGCGGTCCTACCCAAAATTTAACTCCTGGATACATCGATTCTACTGCCTCTGCCATCAAATGTGCAGAACTATGCCAAAACGTATTTTTACCTAAATCATCGTCCCAGGTCAACAATTTAAACGTACAATCGCCCGTAAGTGGTCGTGTCATATCCCATACTTCGCCGTTGATCTCAGCAGCGAGTACTTTTCTAGCTAATCCTTCGCTAATCGATTTGGCAATATCCATAGATGAAACGCCATCTTCGTAGCTTCTAATGTTCCCATCAGGTAAAGTTACTTGTATCATAAGAGCGCAAATTTACAATTTCTCGACGTTATTCGAAATTTAATCTCAGAAAGTATGCAGAGAAGTTAAATCTTAGAATTTGAATAGAGCCATTATTAAATTTAAAAAATCTTTTCCTCAAAGTGTCTGCTTCGATACTCTGTGATTAAGAAATAGAATTACAATTGCGCTATCAAATTTTAATAAAAGCTCTACTCTCTAAAGTCAAAGCTCTTTAACTTTTTTCATCTGGGCTTAGAAATATTATATCCCATTGAGTATGTAATGAAAATGAAAGTTGTTATATTTGATTAAAAAATACTAATGCCTCATGCTACAGATATTCATTTTGTTCTTGAAGTCTAACAGTTTAGAAGCATATACTCTTCGAGGACGGAATTATTAGTAAATAATTTTTATGAGTCAAAGTATAAAGAATAGATTAGCAATTGCATTTTTGGGATTATTGACCATTTATATTTTGTTTATTTTTATACAATCAAATTTGAAGAAGTCATATTGTACTAAACTATATTCTAAGTGTGTAGTTACAAATATTAAATATTTGAATCTTGGAAGTATTGATTTTCAGTATAATTATTGGGACGGAGATAAAGACAGTTAATGTAAGATGGAAAATCTCTGAAACTGATATAAAGAACCTTGTTAGTTACATTAAAGCTGGTGATACACTGCAATTATTGTATTGAAAAGAATATCCCAATTTGAATACCCCAATTGTAAATGGAGAATATTTGCGACCAACAGGTTGGTAAATCACACTTGCGTGTCTTCTTGTCCAACAAGCACATAGCTTGATAAGCAAATAAATTCATCTTCACCCTGCACCGACTACAAGAATACCCCTTAAATTTATCAAAAATAAGAAAACTGTTAAAACAGGATTAAAGTACAAGTATGATTTTGGCTAAAGAACGAAAACTCTCTCGCAACCGCGTGAGGGATAGTAGCGGATACCCTCTCGTCCTGCAAGGCGAGAGTGTAGCAGCGGATAGCCCGACCCGCAGGGGCACGCCCAAATGAAAAAGATGATTTGAAAACCGATGGACCTTCCTCGAGTGATTTTGTAAAAATATCAGAAAATTTAAAAATCCTTTCTATTACCTTTGCACCTTCTTAAAAAAGCAATATGATACTTTCTGATAAAAAAATATTGGCAGAGATAGAAAAAGGAACTATCAAAATAGAACCTTATAATCGGACTTGCTTGGGAAGCAACTCGTATGACGTGCATTTGGGCAAGCATCTTGCAACCTATGTAGACAAAGAACTAGATGCCAAAAAACACAATACTATAGCTCATTTTGACATTCCAGATGAAGGTTTTGTGTTGCAACCAGGCGAATTGTACCTCGGTGTGACTGAAGAATATACCGAAACCCACGAACATGTTCCATTTCTTGAGGGCAAATCGAGTACTGGCCGCTTGGGCATAGACATTCATGCTACTGCTGGTAAAGGGGATGTTGGATTTTGTGGCAACTGGACTTTGGAAATTTCGGTCAAATTACCTGTACGTGTCTATGCAGGCATGCCTGTGGGTCAACTTATTTATTTCCCCGTTGATGGCGAAATAGAAGTAAAATACAACAATAAAGCTGGCGCAAAATACAGTGGTCAACCCAAAAAGCCGGTTGAAAGTATGATGTGGAAAAATAAGTTTTAAGTAGCCCTTTTTATCTAAAATCTTATATAGAATAGATAGTTTATTCTTTATCTACCAAGACCAAAATTAGGTAGTGCACATTTCCTATTGTAAATTTGCACTTCAATTTACATGCACTAAACATGAAAAAATCAAATATTCTTGCATTAGTACTGATAGCAGGCGCTTTGGCAGCTATAATGAGTATGGTAGGCGATTTCAGCAGTTACGAAACCTTTGCCTCGGCACAAGAAAAGCCAGGTAAGGAGTTTCAAATTATAGGCATATTGGATACTGTAAACCACGAAATGGTTTATGACCCTATCAAAGATGCCAACAAATTTGAATTTTATGCTACTGACGAAGCTGGAAAAACCCAAAAAGTAATCTTTAGTGGCACCAAACCTCAAGATTTTGAACGCAGTGAAAAACTAACCATGACTGGTAAAATTGAAAATGGTGAATTTCGTTGCAGCAAAATACTCATGAAGTGCCCTTCAAAATACAATACAGACCAAGTCGCATTGGGACAACCCAGCTAATTGGACTCCTTAATAACAATTAACAATTCTCGTAAATTAAAAACTTTAAAAGTTGGATCAAAAATTTCTGAATGAACACCTTTTGCCGGGTCAAATAGGCCAACTTTTTGTCATTGTTTCATTTGTAGCCGCTATACTTTCTACACTTAGCTATTTTCTTTCGTCGAATTCGAAACTGTTGACGAACGAATTGCAATGGAAAAAACTAGGTCGATATGCCTTTTACACACATGCATTTAGTGTGTTTGGCATTTTTGCCACCTTGTTTTATATCATTTTCAATCATTATTTCGAGTATCACTATGCTTGGCAACATTCAAGCAAAGCCCTTCCCTTCAAGTATTTATTATCTTGTTTTTGGGAAGGACAGGAAGGTAGCTTTTTGCTTTGGACCATTTGGCATTGTGTATTGAGTTTTTTTGTTTTTAGAAAAGATAATAAGTGGGAAGCTCCTGTGATGGCTGTTGTAGGTCTTGCACAAGTATTTCTTGCTTCAATGTTGCTTGGACTGCATTTTGGCGATCTTAAAATTGGGTCTACACCGTTTATGTTGCTTCGCGATCAAATGGCGAATGCCCCTATATTTTCGCAACCAAACTATTTAAGTTTCATTCAAGATGGTAATGGTTTAAATCCTTTACTACAAAATTATTGGATGGTCATCCACCCTCCTATCTTGTTTTTAGGTTTTTCTGCTACATTGTTTCCTTTTGCTTACACAGTAGCATCTATTTTTAAAAAGGATTATGATGATATTGTAAAACCCATACTTCGATGGGCAGTATTTTGCTCTATGATACTTGGAACAGGCATCATGATGGGTGGCGCATGGGCTTATGAAAGTCTCAACTTTGGCGGTTATTGGGCTTGGGATCCAGTAGAAAATGCGTCTTTAGTGCCTTGGATTATCATGGTAGCTGGTTTGCATACCATGATGATATACAAATCAACTGGCTATTCGCTCAAGACTACGTTCTTATTCTTTATCCTTTCTTTTGTGTTGGTTTTGTATTCTACATTCTTGACGCGAACAGGTATATTAGGCGAAACATCTGTGCATGCGTTTACAGGCGAAGGTGAATCCTTGTTTTACCACCTATTGGTCTTTATGGGTTTGTTTTTGGCTATGGCATTGTTTTTATTTTTCAAAAATTTCAAATCCATTCCTGATATTAAAAAAGAGGAAGAAGCTCTATCTTCTAGAGAGTTTTGGATGTTTATTGGTTCTCTAGTGTTGATGATTTCAGTGGTACAAATTACCTACACGACTTCAATGCCAGTTTGGAATAAAATGTTTGGTACCCAATTGGCAATTACCGACCCGATAACCCATTATAATAAAATTCAAATCTGGATTACCACTTTAGTGGTTTTGGGTACAGCAACGATTTATTATTTTAAATTCAAGTCGAGCAATATGATGGATGTTTTGAAAAAACTATCCATTCCTTTTGTCCTTTCCATATTGGCTACATTCGGCGTTTGTTATTCACAACAATTGACTACAGCACCGATTATAATATTTATGTTTTCGTCTGTTTTTGCTGTTTTGGCTAATTTATACTACTTGATAACAGTTCTCAAAGGCAAAGCGATTAAATGGGGAGGTTCTACA
>JBILCF010000109.1:0-9443 GCA_044353325.1 Chitinophagaceae bacterium
TCAAATTATATTAAAGGATTACCATATTCCTAAGACATCCTTACGAGTGCTTTATCTTATTTGGAAAGATCCATATATGGCTGCTGGAACGGATACCTTTATTCATGAAATGATTCAAAAAGCTGGATTTGTCAATGCATTAGATCAAAAACGATATCCAATTTTATCTAATGATGAAATCCAAATAATTCAACCTGATTTGATATTTCTGTCCAGTGAACCATATCCTTTTAAAGCCAAGCATATTGCTGAATTAGCAACTATTTGTCCTGGTATTCCTATTAAATTAGTCGATGGTGAACTTTTTAGTTGGTATGGAAGCCGATTGTTACATTCATTTGATTATTTTAGTGCGCTACATGAAGAATTTGTTCCATAAATTAATCTTGCCGACATCTTTTGTGTTGTATATCCTTGTATGGAAATTGTTAGGTCCGTATTTAGGATACATGCTCGATAGCGATTGTGTAGCCTATTTGACTATTGCAAATCGTATAGCAAAAGGAGAATATATGCTGAGTATAAATGGATTATGGAGTCCATTAAATGTTTGGTGTATAGTTCCGTTTATAAAACAAGGCATAGATGCATTTCTTGCTGCTAAAATTGTCAATGGAATTTTTGGAGGAATACTTATTATACAGTTATATACGTTACTTAAGCGCTTTAAACTTGAATCATTTACTCAGAATTTAATCATGTTAGCAATACCATTGATTATTGGCTTTTATGCCTATTTTCAATTGTTTGGCGATTTACTACAATTGATATTTGTAATGTTGTATGTGAGGTTAATTATTTCAAATGCCTTTTATTCATCTTATGGGTATGCAATTTTGAGTGGTGTCATTATGGGGATAGGTTTTTATGCTAAAGCTTATTCATTTGTATTCTTTTTATTACACTTCAATGTATTCTTGCTTTGGTCGTATTATTCTTCAAAGTTATCGTTGAAGCGAGCGGCTCTATCGTCTTTATTGGGAATTGTATCATGCGTAGTGGTGATGTTGCCTTGGTCTTTTGCATTGAAACAAAAGTATGGCGAATTTTCCTTGTCTGGTCATGCAGGTAAACTCAATATGAGTTGGTATATCAATAGTGGAAAATCGTTTAAGCCCGAAATAAAATTGTTGATTCCACCTACATATCAAGATTCTCCAAGTTTTTGGGAAGATCCTTATTTAAGCCAATCCAATTTAAGTTCGCCATTTTCATCTGCAGGCCATTTTGTTCGTTGGATTGCACGTATCATACATACGACATTTGTAGCAATAGTATGTTTCACTGAGATTTCATTTTTAGCATTAGCTATACTGTTCATTGGCATTTATTTTTATTTTTTTAGAAAAGAAAAATCTAGAGAAGAATCTAATGATTTTAATTTACAAATTTTGATTCTAACTGTGCTAGTATTGCCTATAGGATATTTAATGATGCACATCGAAACACGATATATTTGGTTAAACACTTTTCTGATTTTGATACTTGGTGCAAAACTTTTAGAACATTTTAAGTCAAGAGTACATCACACTTATTTGTATCGTATTGCCTCAGTATTATTTGTAGTGTCTTTTGTGGTTTTTCCTGCTTTACAAATTGAACAATTGAAATTTAAAAACAAAAGTTTATTCGAATTTTCTGATTTGTTGAAACAAAACAATATAAAAGGAAGCTTTACCTCTAATGTTGGGGATGCTGGTCCAATGTGGGTTGTAGCTTATTTGACGGGGAATCAGTTTTATACGATTGAAAGAAGTGATTATTCTAAAGCAGAACTCATTGCTGAATTAAAACGATATAAAGTTGATTATTATTTAATGGAAATGGAAAATAATGTTTTGGGCAAACAAGTCCTAGACAGTATTTTTAAACCTGTTTTACAAGTTCAAGGAATAACCGTTTTTAAGATAGATTATAACTAAATGTTAGGCATGATCGACAACCCATTTTTTTATTTTACGGATGTAATCAAAATAGCCTTGTTGCATACGGATAAAAAGAAAAATATAAGTTATCCCTGCTATGCCCATAAGTAAGTATGCAGTAAAATTATAATTACCTTCTCCTTTTATTATAAGTAAGATACCAGCAATAATTGCAAAAGTGATGAATATCATAAGCAAATATGGACCACCAATATCAATACGTCGAGGTTTGAATAACAATTTAATAGTAGTGCCATCTCCTTTTGGAATCATTTTTAAACTTGTAATTGGAAGTGTAAAAATATGATCAACATTTTCAGCGTGAGGAATGATTTTTATTTTGTCGTCTTTTTCTGAAATTTCAAAATCTAAATTATGCACTTTTAGATGTTGCCCAAGGAATGTTTTCTTTAAAATATCAATATTTTTTTTACTCTCAATGGTTTTGTAACTTCTGAATAACATAGCAATTATGTTTTTGGTTTTAGAAAAATACAACATTTATTTTGTTAATTCCAATAATTTGGTATAAATTTATCAAATTAAAATATATATAATATGTAAAGTGTTGTAAATAAACATTCTTTATATTTAAATAACTAGTTATTTTGACGAATAAGTGGTTCAATTTGACAAAAAAGGATTATTTTAATTAAATGTAGATACTATAATTACCTATTTATTTCCAAGTTTTATCCAATCTAACAATACATTAGATGCTTCAGAAACATAAGGGTCTTTTTTCAAGTTTTTAATCCATTCTTCATTTCGTTTTATACTAACAGAATCTTTCTCAATATTAGGTTTGTCTACGATTAAATTAACCACATTGTAGTTTGCTTTAATTTTATCTAGGCCTTCTAATTTTTTAGATAATTCTTTTGTTTCTTTTATTTGTTCTAAATATTTGATTTCATTTAAATAATATTTATTGTCATCAGTTTGTTTTTTAATACGAGCAGCATTTTGACCAATTATTTTAAATGCTTCATTCTGTATAATTCTTTTTTTAGACAATTCATTTAATTTTATAAAATCTACTTTTGGAGGCAATGCTTTATAATCTGCTTTCGCTACTTGATCCCACTCTAAGGAGTTTTCATCTTTGCGTTCGCCAATGTCCAATAATTCAAATGCATCTGGCAGAGTTATATCAGGTGTTACGCCTTTTAATTGAGTGGAACCACCGTTTATGCGATAAAATTTTTGTAAGGTTAATTTGATAGAGCCTTGTGGTGCTAAACCAGATTCACCTCTGTAAAACTCTTCTAAATTAAAAATTCTTTGTACTGTGCCTTTTCCAAAAGAGGTTGTACCCAATACAATGGCTCGCTTGTAATCTTGCATTGCTGCAGCTAATATTTCGGATGCAGAAGCACTACCTTGATTGATTAAAATAGCTAAAGGACCATCATATAAACTACCACCAACTCGGTCATTCAATGATTGAGCTATTGCATCTCTTGATTTAACTTGAACAATAGGACCTCGATCGATAAACATACCACCAATTTCGACAACATCTGACAATGAACCACCGCCATTGTTTCTCAAATCGATAATGATACCATTGACATTGGCTTGTTTTAATTTTTCGATTTCTTTAGCCATATCCTCGGCACTTTTTCTTCCTTTTGGATCATTAAAGGCGGAATAAAATTCAGGCAATAAAATATAACCCAATGTAATAGTGCCATTTTTTAATAATACAGATTTTGCAAAAGTGCTTTCAGTTTCTACTTTGCCACGGCGTAAAGAAATTATTTCTTGTTCTCCAGTAATATGTTTAATTGTTAATCGAACTTCTGATCCTTCTTTACCACGAATAATTTGAACAATATCTTCTAAGTCCCAACCCGCAATATCAACGGGATCATCATCGCCTTGGGCTACTTTTTGGATAATATCCTCAACTTTAATCCTGCCGTCTTTCCAAGCTGGAGTTCCCACAATAACTTGTTTGATTTTACAAGAACCTTCTTCGCTTTGAAGTTGAGCACCTATACCAAAGAAAGCACCACTCATTTCTTCATCAAAGCGTTGTTTATCTTTTGGAGGAAAAAAATCTGTATGAGGGTCTACAATATGGCAAATGCTATTCATATAAGTTGAAAATCGATCGCTATCATTGATTTTATTTAAACGTTTGAAGAAAAACTCCATGCTTTTTTGCACGTTTGCTTTAGCATCAATTTCTAGTTGAGCTACTGATTTACTTTTTTCTTTTTCATCTTTTGTCGTTTTTTGTTGTTCTTTAAGTTCTGTAAAACGAGCTAAGGTTCTATATTTGATACTTTTGGTCCATCGATTTTGCAAATCAGTTTGATCTATAGCCCAATTTAATTTTTTACCATCCAATTCTATTTCATCATTACCATCAAAAGTGAAAGTTTGCTCTAAAGCTGATTTGTAATATTTTTCAGCATCTTTAATGCGAGTTACAATCCGTTGTGAGACTATATCGTAAAGGGCAGTAGTCCCTGCATAAATTTCATCGTCAATTTTGGATTCAAATTTTTTAAACTCATCAATATCTGATTGTAGTAAAAACAATTTACCATAATCAGACATTTCCATGTATTTTGAAAATACTTTTTTTGAAAATTCATCATTGATTTCCTTTGGAGAATAATGACCATCCTTTAAAACTTGCATGATAGTTTGCTGAATGACCTGATTTTTACTTGAATTGTTGTCTTCGGGCAACGCATAAGGTGTAATATTGACATCAGACTGGAAAGGTAAAAGTTCTAGATTGCTTTTGTCTGCAATTAGTTTAAACGAAAAGAAAATACCCAATGCCAATACAAAGACAAGTGGTAAAAACGATTTTTTATTCATTGTTAGAGTTATTCTTGATAAAGAGTGTAAAGTTAAGCGGTTTAGCGTTAACAATTATCTAAAAAAACTTATTATCATTGCTAAATATGATGACTGGCAAATATACACGACAAATCAAAGATAAAGCCCATGATATGGGTTTTACCTATGTCGGTGTAGCTAAGGCGGAACAGCTAGTCGATGATGCTTTTAGACTTGAGAAGTGGTTAAACCAAAACTATCATGGTAAAATGAGTTATATGGCGAACCACTTCGATAAACGGATTGATCCAACAAAGTTGGTTGATGGTGCTAAAAGCGTAATAACCTTAATGTTGAATTATTTTCCTGAACAATTACAGCCAAATTCTACTTATAAAATAGCTAAGTACGCCTACGGAGAAGATTATCATTTTGTCATTCGAAAAAAACTAAATGAATTATTACAATTTATAAACGAAACAATAGGAGAGGTCAATGGTAGAGGATTTGTAGATAGTGCCCCTGTATTGGAGCGAGCTTGGGCTGTAAAGAGTGGATTAGGTTGGGTAGGAAAAAATGGAAATTTAATTTCAAAACAATCAGGTTCTTTTTTCTTTTTAGCCACATTGATTATTGATCTCGAAATGGAGTACGACATACCATACTTACAAGATTATTGCGGCACTTGCACAAAATGCATTGATAGCTGTCCTACTGAAGCTATTTTGCCAAACAAAGAAATCAATGGTAGTCAATGTATATCTTATTATACTATAGAATTAAAAGATGCGTTGATTGATACAAATCAGAAATGGAATGATTGGATTTTTGGATGTGACATTTGTCAAGATGTTTGTCCATGGAATAGATTCTCGTCTCCAAATCAAATTGAGCCCTTTTTACCTTCTTCAGAAATGCTCAATTATACTAAAGCGGACTGGGAAAATATTGAAGAATTTACTTTCAATAAAGTATTTAAAAACTCACCTTTAAAAAGGACAGGATATACAAACTTTATTCGAAATATAAAAAATATTAAGCAGTTTTAACATATGTTAATATGTGGGCAAATTTTAAAAAATTGTTATAACAATACTACTTTAGTCACAAATTAAAAGCTATGATAAAAAAAATACTATTTTTTCTGCCAATTTTATTGCTAATTCAATGGCAAAATTTAAAGGCTCAATGTTCATCCCCAATTATTTCAGGCGCTTCTACAAGTGGAAATTTTAGAGGATTAAATCCAAATTTTGGACGCGGATGTTCTGTATATCTTTTAACTCAAGCAGATATGGCTGCTGCTGGATTGTTGTCAGGCGTATCACTTACTGGAATAGGAGGTTCATTTACTGTTGCTCCCTCTATTACTACCACTGGAAATTTATCCATTCACCTTGAAAATACATTAGACATAACCAACAATAAAAGTTCTACTTGGGCAACTGCTATTACTGGCATGACTCAGGTACTTAATTCAACTGTAACTGTTCCTAATGCTTTGCAATGGAATACTGTATTTGGAACACCATTTACTTATACTGGCGGTGGCGTTTATGTTGCAATAGAATGGACCAATTGCGGTACCTTATCAACAGGTAGTATAGTGGCATGCAATACTGTTTTAGCAACAGGTGTTAAAAGTGCTCAGCTTGCTGCTTGTACAGCTATTGCAACAGTTAGTGCGAATTCATCATTTAGACCTGAGACGCGTTTTGCTTCAACAAATCCTAATATTTCTTTACTGAATGTTTGGCCTTTAGGAAAAGCAGTTGCAGGTGCAAGTTCACCTGAAACTATCCCTTACCTTGTTCGTAATTCTTTTGGAACATCTCAATCAGTGACTGCTACCTTAACAATAAAGGAAGCAATAAGTGGTACTGTTCGGTACACTCAAACTCAAACAAATACTATTGCTGGATGTGCTGATGGTTCGTTTGCATTTACAGGCTGGTTGCCTTCTATTGCTGAAACAGATTCGGTTATAATAACCATACCTGCTCTAGGTGGCGAATTAAATTTAACAGATAATTATATTGGAAGGGTACAAAGTGTAAATAATACTTCTATTACACATAACAATATTGTTTACCCTGGTACTTTTACAGGTGTAGGCTTTAATACTGGTTCTGGTTTATTATTGGCTAAACATAGTGCAAACGGTTGTATAAATATTAGCGCTGTTAAAGCAAGAATCGAAACAAGTGCAGTAGGTAATACAATATATGGTGTCGTTTTAAATAACTTGGGTGCAATAATTGGTCAATCCCCAAATTATGTTGTTCAGGCTGCTGATGCTAATACTATTGTAACGTTTCCTTTGTCAGTTCCGGCATCAATTTCAAACCAAGACTACTATATTGGGATAGCTCAAACAGCAAATGCAGTTGGTTATTTTCCTTTAAGTTGTCAAGTCGAAAATCCAACTAAGCCGAATGCATTTTATTCTGGAGCATTGTTAGGTGGTGGTTTAAGCTTACCAATTACTAATCTAGGTCGTTTAATGATTGAAGCAGATTTTGCACCGACTCCGTCAATTTTTGCTACAATTGAAAATCAAAATTCGTCTTATTGTCCTGGTTCTACATTTAATGTTAACTACGTAGCTACAAACACGACTTTAAATGCTGGTAATATTTTCAATATTGAACTAAGCGATGCTGCAGGTAGTTTTACTTTGCCTACAATTATTGGTACATTAAATTCAACAGATTTAAGTGGTTCAATTCTAGCTACAATCCCATCAAACCAACCTGGTTCGGGCATATATAAAATAAGAATGACTGCATCTAATACAGCTTTAACAGGATGTAGCAATAGTACTTTTTTAAACATTCTTACACCGCCAACATTTTCTAGTGTTGTACCCACAAATGCAACATGTAATGGAGGTTCAAATGGCTCTATTGTAGTTTCTTCAGCATCCGTTTTACCTACCTTTTCTATTTTGCCTGTAAGTACTCAATCACCAGTTGGTACATTTACCAATTTAGCTGCGAATACCTATACTGTAACCGTAACTGATGGAAATTCCTGTACAGCAACTTCGACTGTTGATATACTTCAACCAACTGTCCTAGTTCCATCAATTGCTGCAACACCATTATGTACAGGAGGAAATTCAACATTGACAGGTAGTGCAACAGGTGGAACACCAACCTATACTTATGCATGGGATAATGGGGCTCCATTGGGCGTTGGTCCTACATTGACCATTTCTTCAGTAGGTACATATACATTGGTTGCCACAGATGCAAATGGTTGTACAGCAACTTCAGTTATTAGTGTTTCTGTTTTACCTCTTCCAACCATTGTTCCTTCGGCATCACCTTCATCAGTATGTTTAGGTAGTTCTTCTACCTTAAGTGCAACTGGAGCTTCTACTTATGTCTGGAATCCAGGAGCTTTGGTAGGAGCGCCAAGTGTAACACCAAGTTCAACTACTATATATACTGTAGAAGGAACTGATGTGAATGGATGTAGTAACACTAACACGATATCTTTGACCGTCAATACTGCACCAAACCCTGTAATTACAGAAGATAGTATTTGCGCACCTGGTGGTGTGGTTAATTTAGCTGCTACTGGAAGTGTTGTTACATGGTATGATGCATTAACTGGTGGTACATTATTAAATACTGGGACAACTTATAATCCTTCGGTTTTAGGAACTACAACTTATTATGTTGAAAATTCAACCACAGTGACATCTGCTCCTGTGCAAGCTCCAATGCCTGGACAAACAAGTACTTTTACTGGTAATGCAAGAGGTTATTGGTTTACAGCACCAACTAATTTTACTATTACTTCGTTGCAAGTACCTACTACTGCTTCCTCTGGGAATCAAAGTATTGCTGTAGTCAAATTTAATGGGAATACCCCACCTCCTTTATTTTCAACCACAACGAATGCATTCACAACTTTGTTTTTAACACAAAACGATGTAACACCTGGTAATATTTCAGTGAGTATACCTATTCTTGCTGGTGAAGTCATTGGTATATTAGGTGTTCGTGGAGCAAATGTAAATTCATACTCTAACACAGGTAACACTACAACTATAAACGGGTTTCCAGTTACATTAGAACGTTTAGGTATGCAATTCATATTAAGTAGTACGCTTCCACAAGATTTATGGACAGAAGCTGGAGGAAGTATATCAAGAGTTGATTTTGAGTATACAACCTCTGTTGCAGGATGCACAAGTACACCGCGTATCCCTGTAACAGCAACTGTAAACACCTTACCAACCGTAACCGCAACCCCTGCAACACAAACCTTGTGTGAAAACGCTAATGCAACCGTAACCGGTGGTGGTGCAACAAGTTATGTATGGAGCGGTGGTATCAGCGATGCAACACCATTCACTGTAACTGTTGCAAATACGTATACCGTAACTGGTACAGATATTAACGGATGTACAAATACAGCAACAGCGGTTGTAAACATGAATGCTGCACCAGCAGTAACAGCAGGTGCAACACCAACAACAACATGTAACAACACGGTTGTAACACCAACAGGTAGTGGCGCAAGCACATATACATGGACAGGTGGATTAACAGACAATACACCATTTATAGCAACAGCTACAGCAACGTATACTGTTACAGGTACAGATGGTATCGGATGTAGTGCTACAAGCAGTGTAACTGTAACTGTAACACCAGCATCAGGAACATTAGCACCAGCAACATCAAACCAAAGTCAAACCCA
>JBILCF010000240.1:0-3127 GCA_044353325.1 Chitinophagaceae bacterium
TTGTCCCAACTCACACGCTGCTCCGTATACACACAATACATTGTAGGCATTAAACTCACCAATCATTTTAAGATACACTTCCTGATTGTTGATGGTCATGATCAAACCTGTCAAATTATTTTCAAGTACTTTCCCTTTATATTCAGCAAGCGTTTGTAATGAATACGTTAGTTTTTTTGCTTTGGTATTTTGCAACATAACCAAACCACGTTTATCATCGGCATTCGTCAAAGCAAATGCAGTAGACGGAAGATAATCAAAGAACATTTTTTTAACTCGTATATACTCTTCGAATGTATGATGATAATCTAAGTGATCGTGGGTTATGTTTGTAAAACATGCACCAGTAAAAGTTGCGCCAGCTATTCTCTTTTGGTGTACCGCGTGCGAGCTAACTTCCATGAAAACATATTGACAGCCTGCTTGTTTCATTTGAGCCAATAAAGCTTGTAAATCAATGGCATCAGGTGTAGTATGCGTAGCAGGAATTATTGTATCGTTGATTTGATTTTGAATTGTAGAAATCAACCCACATGTATATCCTAATTTTTGAAATAAATTGAATAACAATGTAGCACAAGTGGTTTTGCCATTCGTACCTGTTATACCGACTAACTTCAATGAAGCTGAAGGATTTCCGTAATAGGCTGAAGCCATCAAACCTGCTGCAAGCGAAGCATCTGCAACTTGTATATAACAAACTTTAGGATCTAATTCCGCAGGGATTTTTTCACAAACTATTGTACAAGCACCTTGCGCTATAACTTGTTGGATATACGAATGACCATCAGCATGAGTACCCTGAATAGCTATAAACAAATCTCCTGCTCCAACTTTACGAGAATCGAGTTGAAGTGCTTCAATCTGAACATCGGATTGACCAATGATGCTCAAAGGTTGAATACTGGATAATATGTTATTTAAATTATGCAATTAAATGAGTTCTATTGTAATTCGTTCCCCTTTTTGTATACTTGATCCTGGAGCTATGGATTGTTGTGTCACTTTTCCTTTGCCTACTGTGATAACTTTCAGACCTGCTTGCTCCAATACATAAATTGCATCGCGCAACCCCATACCATTGACATTCGGCACTTGATTTTTAGCGTGTGTTATTGCAGTAAGTATTGGTTTCCCAGTACTATCTTTCATAACAGATTGTATCCATTGTTGACCTTGCTGAGTTTGTGCTTTCATACCCAATTTCGATGCAAGAATATTGTATTCGCTCACTTTCATACTCTTAGGCGGAAGCGGAATATTGAGTTTTTCTTGGCTAGCAATAGAATTGACTTTATGCATATTGATCGCATATAATCTATTCGCAACTTCTTTAAAAATTGGCAATGCAATTTGACCACCATAATAATTATTAGATCCTTTTTTGGTACGCAATACCACACAAATCGTGTATTGTGGATCTTCTTTTGGAAAAAATCCAACAAACGAACCATGGTAAACTCGATCAGAATATTTTATTCCTTTATCGGCAACTTGAGCTGTACCGGTTTTGCCACATATAGTATAGTATGGATTTTTCAACGCTTTGCCAGTTCCACTTTCAACCACTTCAAACATCGCTGACTTGATTTGATCCAATGACACTGAATCTAAAATATCTTGGTTTACTATTTGAGGTTGATAAGTAATTACATCTTGACCGTATTCACGCACACTATTGATTAAATAAGGTTTCATCAATTTGCCCCCACTTGCGATCGTATTGTATACCATACAAGTATGTAACGGAGTAATCATAATACCATATCCCATGCCCATAAATGCTAAGGAATATTTACCATTAGTCGAAGAGTCTTTTTTGTACCCGGGCTTTACTTCTCCAGTTAATCCAAGTCCTGTTTTTTGATCTAATCCTAACGCATGTAAATTTGTCCAATAACTTCCTATGCGATCTTTGTAATTTTCATGAATCAATTTTGCAAACGCCACATTCGAAGAATGTGCAAATGCATCTTTGATGGTCAAAAGACCTAATCCAGCATGACTGTCTCGAATCGTATAAGGACCAAATCGTGCTGAACCTCCTTGACAATTTACCTTTTGATCAATATTGACTAACTTATCTTTGAATAACGAAATCAACGAAACCAATTTAAATGTAGAACCTGGTTCGATACGTTTAAGTGCATAATTAAAATCTTCAAAGTAAGTCCCATCTTCTTGTCTGCCCAAATTTGCAATGGCTTTGATCTTACCTGTTTTGACTTCCATTACAATACAAGTTCCAAATTCAGCTTCTTCTTTTTCGATTTGGTGTAACAAAGCATTTTCTGCTACATCTTGTATATTGACATCTAATGTTGTAATGACATCTTTACCATTTTCAGGATCAATCTCTGATCCATCCAATGGCACCCAAGTACCACCTGCAATACATCGAACGACACGCTGCCCTTGACTACCTTGAAGATACTCATCATACTCACGCTCAATACCAACGTTGTCGGCATTTTTGCGCCATAATCCTATGACGCGATTGGCCAACAGGCCATATGGGTTAATTCGTTTTGTATTTGACTCAGCTATAAACCCTCCTTTGTTTTGGCCTTTGCTAAATGGTTTCAATTTGCGCAACGCCAAATATTGTTCATAACTAGCTTTCTTCTTTAAAAAATAATATCGATTACCTAATTCAAATTCTTTACTTAAAGTTTCTTTGTACTCCATCCAAGTATAGTCTTTGAGTATAATCGCCAAACTTTTAGAAAGTGGTTCTATGTAATGATAAAAGGTATCTTTATTAATTGCTTTTAAATCGATATGAATATCAAATTGTGGTACTGAGGATGCTAATAAACTACCATCTTCTGAATAAATATTTCCGCGTTCGGGCTGAATCACTTCTATTTTAGTGTGCAGACTATCCGCCATAGATATCAACTCCTTACCTTCTTTGATTTGTATTTTGGCGCCTTTATAGAGGATCATCACACCAAAAACACACATACCCAAAAAGGTAATGTATACTCTAAATCGTATGTCTTTACTAATTTTCATTTATGGTTGACTCAAGGTAACTTGTATTTTATAAGGCGGTACTTTCGTTTTTTCGAGGCCCATTAAAACTGCCCCTTTTTCTAATTGGCTTTCTTTTGTCAAAAACATA
>JBILCF010000015.1:0-24858 GCA_044353325.1 Chitinophagaceae bacterium
ATCGTACCAATAGTAGCAACCCCAAGGTCTCCAATATGTAGGATAGTAACCCCAATACCAAGGTGAGCGCCATGGGTTGTAATAGTTGCTATACATGAAGGTAATGATACCCCAATTCATAATTCGAGGCGCATATTGTACAGTTTGATAATCGTCGTCGTAATAATTATTGGTATTGTAGTTATTGTTGACAATAGTTGTATTACCTCTATAACCTGGATTTGCAGTTCCTGCGCTTTGACCATCATTAGGCTCTACAATGTAGTTTTGACCATACAAATCCTCATCACCAACCAATTGAATGCTGACATCAGATCCTTTTTTATCTACGTAAAACACGCCAATGTCTTGAGTTTCATTTCGACCCAAATCTACTTGCATTACGATAGTATGCGCATTGCCATTGGCATCGTCCATCACTTTAATATAATCTGTTTGACCATCGTTGTTTAAATCCAAATTATTGACTTTACTATCTTGTAAATTGATTTCGCGTTCAAAATCTTCTAATGTTTTAGAACGTTGAAAAATATCCATAACAGCATATAAATTCAGATTATCGCCCGGAAGTCCTAAGTAGGAGTTATCTGTTTGTGCAAAGCTAGACAAGCTACTGCATGTAAAAGCTATCAGTGTAAGCAGTGTAACTGACCTTTTTAAGCGTTGATTTTTCATAATGATGTATTTTAAAAGTTATTAATTTTTGTAGCTGGTTATTGAACTCACTACAATACTTTGACCTAAATAGTTAAATATAGTTAAGTCCAAATGGTGCAATAACAATCTATTATGTTTCGGTGATTTACAACCACTTTTAAAACAACTTTAGTATTGTATCAAAATTACATTCACCGTAATAATCCCTTGCTACTTTTTACCAATATTTTACTAGCTTTGCATTCACAAAAAAAGGATGGTTAGCTCAGTTGGTTAGAGTGCTACGTTGACATCGTAGAGGTCGCTGGTTCGAATCCCGTACCATCCACATTTATTCGCTTCAAATTACTGCAGCATCGTTATTTTATTTCTCCCTAAAACTAATACCCCATCTTCTTCTAATCGTTTCAACAATCGAGATACTACTGCACGTGCAGTAGCCAATTCATTGGCTATTTGTTCGTGCGACACTTGTAACACATGACTGCCTGTTAAATCTACTTTTTTCTCCAATAACAGTAATAAACGTTCATCTACTTTTTTAAATGCAATTGCATTGACCACTTCCAACAATTCCTCAAAGCGTTTGTGGTACTGTTTGAAAATATATTCCAGCCATTGTGGATATTCTTTCATAAATCCATTGACCTTCTCTATAGGTAGGAAAAATATTTCAGCTTCTTCTTCTACCTCTGCTCTTACTTTGCTGGTTTCATGGTGAATACCCCCTAAAAATGACATAATACAACTTTCACCTGCTTTGATATAGTATAGCAAAATTTCGCGCCCTTCATCATCAGTCCGCATAACACGTATACTACCTTTAGCTACCATGGGTATCGAACGAATATTGGCATTTTCGTTCAATATGATATCACCTGGATTGTAATGTTTGACAATACAAAATTCTTGCAATTTTTCTTTTAATTCAGGCGAGGATCTAAATTCTGCAATATCATCAATAGCTGTCATAATGTGAAGTTAGTATTTTTTAGCCAAAATTAAAAAAACCTACAATGGTTTCGAAAATTCAATACTAGCAATAAGCCACCCTAAAGGAGTAAAATTGAATTCAAATGTAGAATATCCTCTATATTCATGGGCTTGTAGGTCGCCATCGAGATGGCCATCAAACTCCAATAGCAACGATACAGTTGCATGTTGATTTTCATCTTTCAAAATGATTGTAAACATACTTACTGCGAAAAAATCAAACCAATCGTAAGCATTTCTAAACTCAATTATTTTTTCTGTTCTTTCATCATCTGTATCAAGACTATCTAGGTATAAATTTAGTTCATCATTTTTGTTGAAAAAATGTGCTACAAAATCTGCTATGCTGTTTTCTATATCCTTTTCATAATTTGGATAAAAATCTTCGTAAAAAATCTGAGTGACAATATCCTTTGAAACTTTCAAATCAAAGATTTCGTGCTGAAATAAATCTTCGACAATAAAGCGATACATCTCTCTGCCATTGACATTGTCTTCCGAAATGACAGAAACACCATTGTCCATCATATAATCGAGCAACTCTTCCAAGGCTTGCTCCATATCTTCATCTGCTATCTCGCCAACAGGTTTAAATATCGGTCGGCCTACTTTCTCAAACACTGTAATTTTTGGCGAATCGGCCTGCATAGCCTCAAATTGCTCTATATAATTTAGAAATTCATTTTCCAATTTGGGTGGCAATGCTGGCATGTCGGGATCTTCTACAAACTTAGCTCCCGTTTCGAGTGACAATTTTATTTTTCGTATTTCATTTTCGAGGCGAAGTTTTTCGCGCTCTTCGTCGCTTAAATGATCTTCCATTACAGTAGGTTTTTACGTGTTAATTGTATTCTTTTCGCAACTCAGCTATATCCTTAATCAGTTTATCTACTTCACCTTTTTGTGTACCATCATATACACCACGGATATGTTTTTCTTTGTCTACCAAAACAAATTTTTCAGAATGAATAAAATCTGGCATGATATCTTTTTGTGTGGTATCTTCAACGGCAGTAACTAAATAACTATTGATAGCCATACTATACAAGGCTTGTTTATCGCCAGTTACAAAATTCCATTGAGCAGGATCAGCGTCGTATTTGAGTGCATAGCGTTTCAATTGTTCTACAGTATCTGTTTCCGGATCGACAGTATGAGATAATATAGCCACATCGTTTTGACCTCTGTAGGCTTGAAAAACACTGACCATATTATCATTCATTTTAGGACAAATACCTTCGCAGGTTGTAAAAAAATATTCCACCACATAGATTTTGCCTTCCATGTTTTTTTCTGTGAAAGGTTGACCATCCTGATTTGTAAACGTAAACGGTGCGACTTTATGTCCAGGATTGCCAAATGTGGTTAATCGACGTGGATGTTTGAGGTAGGTAAAGTAATAATATCCCAAAAATACCATGCCCAAAAGCATAAAAAACGAAATAAGTACAACTGCTGTTTTGTTCACCTTCATAATGCCAGCAAAGATAAGATAAAGTGCCTATCCAATGCACCCAAAGATTGAATATTGCATAGAAATTCCCTTTTTTACTTATTTACTATGATTCAATGTTATTGTAGACTTTTTTTTGAAAACAAGAATAAATGAATGAATTCAAAATCTCTAGTTTTTTACCATTCACTTTATTTTCATACTTTCGCCTTATGAGTTTGCCTTATTTTTTTGAGCCATTCGAATCCTCAGATGTCATTGTATTGAGCGATGCCAATATGCATTACATGATGCATGTGTTGCGTATGAAAGTAGGCGAACAATGTTGGATTACCAATGGCAAAGGCAGTCGATGTTTAGCTACAATTACTTCAGCTAGCAAGCGAAGCTGTACTATAACTTCAGGCGAAAGTATTCAAAGCTCTACACCACCATCTTCTTTGCATTTAGCCATTGCTTTTACAAAAAACCCGGCACGCATAGAATGGCTTTTGGAGAAAGCAACAGAAATAGGCATAGGATATATCACACCGCTCATCACACATCGTAGTGAAAAAATACACTGGAAACAGGAACGCTATGAAAAAATCTTGACAGCCGCAATGTTACAATCGCAACAAACATGGTTACCTATATTGAACGAAGCTACTCGACTGGAAAACCTTATGACTTGCTATGCGGACATTAAATGTATTGCATGGTGTGAAGAACACAACGATAAAAATGCATTACGATTGCACATACAAAACGATAAAAAAACGATAATTCTCGTAGGTCCCGAAGGCGACTTTACCTCGGATGAAGTACATTTGTGCATGCAACATGGTTTTAATCCTGTCAGCCTCGGAAACAATCGCTTACGTACCGAAACTGCTGGACTTTATGCTTGTGTTGTATACAATTCTTTATTATGATGATGAAACGAATACTTGTTTTTTTACTCACTGTAGCTTCAATGCAGAGTTATGCTCAAAAAATGAAATTGGGTTTGCTTGTTTATGGTGGTGGTGGAGACTGGTACGCTAATCCTACTGCGTTGAAGAATTTGGCTCGGTTTTCAAATCAAAACCTTGGCACACAGTTCGATAGTCAGGAAGGACAAGTAGAAGCAGGCAGTCGCGAACTGTTAAACTATCCAATTGTATTTGCTACAGGGCATGGACGTATTATGTTTAACGATGCCGAAGCACAAAATTTAAGAACCTATTTATTAGGTGGCGGTTTTTTACATATTGATGACAACTATGGTATGGATAAATACATTCGGCCAGCGTTTAAAAAAGTATTTCCAGAATTGGATTTTGTGGAGCTTCCTTTTTCACATCCAGTTTACCATCAAAAATTTGATTTTGCCAACGGCATACCAAAAATACATGAGCATGACAATAAAGCTCCTAAAGGTTATGGCCTCATATGGCAAGGACGATTAGTTTGTTTTTATAGTACCGAAACCGATTTAAACGATGGCTGGGAAGACCCTGAAGTACACAAAGACCCTGAAGAAAAACGTCAACAAGCGTTGCGTATGGGTGCGAATCTAATTCAGTATGCCTTTCTAGGAAAATAATGTTGTATTTCTTTTTTTCGTACCTTTGATAGTGCAAAATATGATTTTTATGAAAAAATATCTTATGTCATTAGCTGCAATGGCTTTATTTTTTGGTGCTTGTAAAAAAAATACCAAAACCCCTGACGCTACGAGTGGCAACTTGACGATTCAATTTAACACAGTTGCACAAGGCAAACCCGTTGAATATGGCGTGTTTAATTACACCAATGCGGCTGGAAATTTATATAGCATCTCTTTGTTAAAATATTTTATAACCAATGTAGTCTTAATCAAAGACGACCTTACAGAAGTGAAACTCAACAATTACGATTTAATGGACGCTTTTAATACAAGCGCATTTTCGACTGTAGTAGCATCTGATGTTCCGTATGCAAATTATACCAAACTTAAATTTTATTTGGGCGTAGATCCGACACGCAATCATACCGGCGCTCAAGATGGCGATCTTGACCCTATACACAATATGATATGGACATGGAGTACTGGATATTTGTTTTTAAAACATGAAGGTAAATTCATCAACTCATCAAACGATACTGTAGATATCCAATATCACTTGGGTACCGACCGCGCATTGTCGACTGTAGAAATACCGATAACACTGAATATGGACAAAACAAGTAAAAAAATGAACATTCAATTTGATCTCAACAATATGTATAACTCCCCTGTTATTAATTTCAATACAGACAATATTATACATTCTACTGATGTTGCTGACAATGCTTGGATAGATCAAATGACATCGAACACTGTTGATGCTTTTACCTTTATTGGTCAAGAATAATCATTCACTAATTTATTTATAAAAATACACCCGATAAAACGGGTGTATTTTTTTTATATTTACATGCTATAATCATGTTGAAATTCGAACAATATTTTTTTCATCTCTTAGTGCTGTTGGCATTGAGCATTATCATACTACCACAATATTATGTAACGGGCGATGGTGCAGCACATACCTATAATGCAAAAGTTTTGTTTGATTACGTTCTCGGACATGAACGTGATTTTTATAAGGAGTTCTATACAATCAACCGTGGCATTGATCCCAACTGGATGAGTCATTTGGTCTTGGGTGTGTTTTTGCAATTTATGCCAGGATGGCTAGCCGATAAATGTTTTCAAATCATTTATGTACTTGTATTTGCCTATGGGTTTAGGTATTTTATTCGATCTATTGAAAAAGAAAATTCTTTTTTGAGTTTTCTATTTTTCCCTTTTTTATTTACACTACCTTTTCAGCAAGGTTTTTACAATTATTCAATCTCTTTAGGGATGTTGTTTTGGTCGGTTGGATTTTATATCCGATCACGTAGCCATATCGACAATTCGTTTATACAACTTATACTCAGCATCTTAATCTTGATTACTTCATTTTCGCATGGCATGCCGGCTATTTATACCATGTTGTTGATTTTGTTGTTATGGGTTTCTGATCACTATCGCTCTTTAATTCCATTTGATTTCAAAAAAAATGTAGTTGAACTATCTCGACTTTTTCTCATTTTTTTGCCATCGGCATTTATGATATTATTGTTTATGGCTAAGCGTGGTACTGGTACTGTACCACATGCATGGAGTAAAGGAAAAAAGTTTTGGGAATTTTTAAAAATGTGGACATCTCAAAGTACGCGCGATGCAGAAGTATATCCTGCTATAGCTGTTGGGCTGTTACTTTTATGTTGTTTAATTGTGCTTTTGTTCACACATCGGAAGGTTCATATTCGGACAAAAAATCCTATGGGATTGGTATTTATTTTCATGGCAGCTTTTACATTTTTTTCATACATCACTTGTCCGCATAGTATAGGTGGTGCTGGATCTATTGATATTCGTTTAGCTTTTTTACCACCACTTTTTCTACTACTATTTTACGCTACCAAAGCATGGCAAGCATCAATGAAACAACTATTCATTGGTTTCTCATTTGTAATTTCTATTGCATTTTTAGTTATTCGTTTTCCTTTTGTGATGAAAGCTGATCGCATCGCGCAAGACGTCATGAAAGCAGGTGAACATATTGAAGATAAATCTGTGGTGCTCAATTTAAGTTTGGATGCATGGCAACATTTACCCAATGGCGATAGCTTGTTTCACAAGGATGGTTCGTTTATCCATATTGGCGATTTTATTGGCGCAGCCAAAAACAAACACCTTATTCTTGCCATGAATTATGAAGCTGAAATCAATTATTTTCCTGTCAATTGGCAGCCTGGCATTAACCCTCGTGAATCAATAGAACAACTCATACCAGGGATTTATCCTCCATGTGGAAACGTCATGGATTATGAGCAACAACTGAATCGCAAATTGGATTATATCCTTATCCAAAATCCAAGAATGTATACGTCTTGCACGGACACATTGATGCTTTCTATTCAGTCCAATTTTGATAAAATATACAGCAATACTTATGTAGAACTTTATAAGAGAAAGTAATGTGAGCAATGAAATTGAGATAGTAAACTCAAATAGAAAATTGGACTAATGACATTTAAAATAATCGAATGGTTCAAGGCAATCTATACATTTATATAAGGCTTTGCAGGAAGTAGAACCAAATTGACTCATCAATTGTGTATTGGTCGAATTGCATCGAGGACAAGGGACTACTGCATCTTCTCCATTTGGATTATTTTTGGTGGTATATTGTGGTGGCGCTATGCCATATTCTTTCAGCTTTTGTTTACCTTGTTCAGTCATCCAATCTGTTGTCCAAGCAGGTGATAATACTTCAGTGACACGAACATGATGTATGCCTCTTCCTATAAGTTCAAACTTAATATTGGTTGCTATTGTATTCATAGCTGGACATCCACTGTATGTTGGAGTAATTACAATTTCTACATCTTGATCTGAATGAATTATCACATCTCGAACGATACCCAAATCTTGTATAGTCAATACAGGCACTTCAGGGTCAAAGACCTCTTCTAAATATTCTAATATAAGTTCGCGCGTCAACATATGGATGTACTACCACTCACAACCTGGGTAGGTTTTTTGCATATATTGCAGTTCGGCTAATATCAGTCCAAAATATTCTGTATGTATGCCTGTTTTGCCTCCTTTTTGAAACCAAGCTCCTTGCAATGCAATAGGAAAAGACAATGTAGCTTCTTCCAGCGTATCGGCAATTATTTTTTCCCAATGAGGTTTAAGCGCAGCGATATCTGGTGCTATACCTTTGGCTTGCATCTCCTTTTCTACCTCGCTGGCGTCAAACATTTCTCCTGTATAAGACCACAATTCATTGATGGCATGTTGTATTTTTTGCTTGCTTTCTTCAGTGCCATCGCCAAGACGTATGGTCCATTCTTTGCTAAAGCGCAAATGGTAGGTTACTTCCTTCAACGATTTTTCAGCTATAGCAGCTAATTTTTCGTCTTTACTGTTTTTGAGTGCCGTATAAAATAAAAATTGATAAGCATCAAAAAATAAGGAACGAGCTATTGTATCCGCAAAATCGCCATTGGGCATTTCAACCAACAATACATTTTTAAATTCGCGCACATCACGTTGGTAAGGGTAACTATCTTCTGTTTTGCCGTTGCCTTCAAGTTCTGCTGCGTATTGGTAAAAGCTGCGCGCAGCACCAATATTGTCCAAAGCAATATTGGACAATGCCATATCGACTTCCAATATCGGACCATGTCCACACCATTCGCTCAATCGGTGTCCGTATATCAATGTATTGTCTGCAAGGTGTAAACTATAATTAATCATATTGTATTATTTTTAATCAAAGACAAATGCATAAACTACATATGCGTTAACTCGTCGGGCAAATCGTAAAATGTTGGATGACGATACACTTTATCATTCATTGGATCGAAGAAACTAGCAGCATCATCGGGATTAGAGGCATGTATATTGACGCTTTCAATAGCCCAAATACTGATTCCTTCTTGTCTACGCGTATAAACATCGCGCGCCATTTCGATGGCCATTTGTGCATCGGCAGCGTGTAAACTACCAACGTGTTTGTGATCTAAGCCAGCTTTGCTACGGATAAAAATCTCCCATAAAGGCCATTCATTTTTGTTCATTTGGATGAATTTTGTGTACAAATGTAAAGTTTAGCACTGAAAATTACTATAACTATTATCGACAGGATATTAAAAAATATTCGTGTACCCTGTTTATACCTTTGCCATACTTTTGTGCACTGCATTGGCAATTTGCTTAATCAACGATGGATCTTTTTCAATTGCATTTCCAACTACGATAACATCTGCACCTGCTTTACAATTCAGGTAAGCCTTTTCGGGGTCTGTAATACCGCCACCAACGATGAGTGGAATTTGAGTATTGGACGCAATTTTACGAATCATACTCTCTGAAATTGGTTGTTTAGCTCCACTTCCAGCATCTAAATACAAAACATGTTTACCTTGCATTTCGCCGGCCATTGCTGTGCACAAAGCGATATCGTCTTTGTCGTGCGGTATAGGTGCACTATGACTCATATACGAAACCGTAGTAGCAGCACCACCATCTACAACCATATAACCTGTAGAAATAACTTCCAATCCACTCGATTTGACCATTGGTGCAGAAACAACATGTGCGCCAATCAGCAATTCTGGATTACGACCTGAAATTAAAGATAGGTAAAACAATGCATCGGCATATCGACTGACTTGGGAAGGGCTTCCTGGAAAAAGAATTACAGGGATATCGCTGTTCATCTTAAAAGCCTGAATGCATTCATCCAAGTGTTGAGTCACCATCAAACTACCGCCAACAAACAAATAATCAACAAGTGCTTCATTGCACAACTGTGCTATTTCGGCTATTTGTTGCAAACTGACCTTGTCTGGGTCTACAAGTACAGCAAATGCTTTCTTGTTTTGCTCGCGCAAATCGACTAGGCTAGTATGTATAGGTCGGGCTGACATGATTGCGACAAAGATATATTTTTATTGGTAAAAAACATATAAACCAACTTAAATGATAAATTGTTTAAAATTGAAGATAATATTCAATTGCACATCAATGCTTAATGCAGAGAGGCATAATTGCTCAATCCACATTTTAAAAACTTTGTATAGTCAGATTCAGAAGGTGTAAACCCTTTCGGTGTATTCAAAATACGATTATTGACAGGATCGATCAAAGCATAAAACGGTTGAGTAGCAGACTTAAAATGACGCAGGGATAAATCAAACCATTTATCACCTACAGTATTCGCCATTTTTTTATCCAAAAATGGTGTCTCAAATTTTTCATTTGCTGGCAATTCGATTTGCTCATCCACATATAGCGAGGCTATAATATACTTATCTCGCAATATGTTGTTGATTTCAGGTTTGGTCCATACATTTTCTTCCATCTTACGACAGTTGACACAAGCCCAACCTGTAAAGTCGATCATGACAGGTTTGTTTTGTTTTTTGGCTTCAGCCATGGCATCTTCTAAGTATAAATACACTTTCAAACCTTTGACTTCGTGCGTGCGCTTCATAGATCCATTTTTCAACTTTTCTTCTTTGTGCATCCAACTGTAGAATTTTGGTGGTGGAAATCCACTTACCAAGTTGATATCTTTTCCAAAAAAGTCGAGCGATAAATATCCTGCAAAAACAATACAGAATCCTGCTATCACTTTCATTGCCATAGAACTTTTAAAGGTTTCATCTTTTTTGAAGGTGAATTTGCCCAATAAATACAAAGCCATTAATATCAAGACTACAATCCATAATCCGATAAACAATTCACGTTTGAGGAACCCCCATTGTTTGACCAAATCGGCATTAGATAAAAATTTGAGCGCAAAAGCCAACTCAATAAAACCAAATACAACTTTGAGTACAGTAAGCCAACCGCCAGATTTAGGCAAGGCTTTCAATAAATTGGGGAACATAGCAAACAATGCAAATGGTACACCTAATCCGATACCAAAGCCCGACATAGCAGGTGTAATGAGTTTAGAATTGCTAATATTACCCAATACTAAACCTAAAATAGGTCCAGTGCATGAAAACGAAACGATAGCTAAAGTCAAGGCCATAAAAAATATACCACCTGCGCTGCCAACACTACTACGAGAATCTACTTTACTAGCAATAGAAGATGGCAAACTGATATCATAATAGCCAAATAGAGAAAATGCGAAGACAACAAATATGGCAAAAAAGGCAAGATTGACCCATACATTCGTTGAAAATGAATTTAAAGCATTGCCACCCCAACCTAAAAACAAAAACGGTAAACTCAATAAGAAATACACTAAAAAGATAAAGAATCCATACATGATGCCACGTTGAACGCCTTTCTTTTTATCGCCAGAACCTTTAAGGAAAAAGCTAATGGTCATCGGAATCATCGGTAATGTACAAGGGAAAAATAAAGCCGCAAGTCCGCCCAATAAACCATACAATAAAGCTGTCCATGCAGATAATTCCTTTTGAGCTACCTCGCCACAATCGCCTACTGGCGTGCCATAATCACCGTACACATTCAAACCAGCAGTCGCATTTGTATCTGTTGTTGATTTTTGATTAGTATCAGCAGCAATACTCAGTGAGTCGTTCGTTGGAGTGGTAGCTGCAACTATGTCTTGCTTTTCAGATAAAGTATCCTCTAAAGCAGCCGCTTTGGTCATGTCAATCGATACATTTATGTCAGTTGCGCGTTCACAAGTTGTATGATCACATACTTGATAATAAACATTTGCATTTATTTTTTCAAGCTTTTTATATTTAACTTTCTGAATATACTTAATTTCATTTTCGTAATAATAAACTGTCCCAACACCATCAATTTCTTCTGTTATTAACTTGCCTTGTTCTTTAACTTTACCAACTAGTTCTATGTTTGGTGTTTTAGTAATTTTAATTTCAGGAGCAATAAGCATCCCATCACCACCAGGATTGAAGCTATACAAATGCCAGTCCTTTGCTAACTTCGCTGTAATAACCAATTCAGCTTCTGTTGCTGAAATAATATTTGTAGAAGTTATAAAGTTAACTTTTTTCGAACCTTGCGCAAAAGCAATTGCATTGACCAAGGCTAGAACTAGGAATAATATACTTTTTTTCATTTTACTTTTTTAAGGTCATCTAAAATGCCTCAAAAAATGATGAGGCAATTTACTTTGAATTATAATTTTATACTAAATGGCACTTCGGTGGGTGGCAAACACATCATATCATTGCAAAGTTGAAAACTCACATTACCGGTCACAGTATGTGTTTCGTATGCTTCTACATTGACTTTAAACACAACTTCATGTTCAAAGTAATGAACCAAGCCTACTCCTTCCATGTTTTTTGAAATCTCTTTACCATCCACTATCATCGCATTTATTTCGCGAAATTTTTCTGGATGATCAAATGTGAGTTGGGTCGGTATAAGCAAACCATCACCGCCCGGAGTTGGTGAAAAAACATGCCATCCAGCCTCGATAGTTGCTTTGGCATAAATCGTATACACCTCAGCATCCTTTGCTTTTTCAGTGTAAAAATTCCATTTTACTGGATTAGGTGTTTGCGCCTTTACCGAACCAAACACAAACAACATAAGGAAGAATAGGATGTTTTTCATCACTTAGTTATTGATTAGACTTTGAAAAATTTTCATACCATCGGTGTTACCCAATATAGGCGAACAGGCACGTTCAGGATGCGGCATCATACCAAATACATTTCGACCTTCGTTGCAAATACCTGCAATAGCATGTGTAGAACCATTTGGATTGTCTTTACCTATTTCGCCTGCTTCGTTGCAATATCGAAATATAACTTGATTGTTTTGCTCCAATGCGTTCAAGGTAGCATCATCTGCAAAGTATCTACCTTCGCCATGTGCTATTGGTATCATGAGGGACTCACCAGCATTTTCTTTTGTAATTGGTGTTGCATCATGTTCGCTTTTGATATAAACATTTTTACAAATAAATTGTTGATTGTCATTGAGCAACAATGCGCCTGGTAGCAAACCTGATTCGCATAGGATTTGAAACCCATTGCAAACACCCAATACTTTACCGCCACGGTTTGCATGTTCAATCACGCTTTCCATCATGGGGCTAAAACGTGCTAAGGCACCGCAACGCAGGTAATCCCCATAGGAAAAACCACCTGGTAATACTATACAGTCATCTTTCGTAAAAGCCGACAAATCGCGATCTTTGTGCCAAAGCATGACAACCTCTTGTCCTAAATCGTGGCGCAAGGCATGTTCCATATCTCTGTCGCAATTTGATCCCGGGAAAACTACAATTCCAAATTTCATATGATGTGTTTTAAAATAGCCACTGAACAGTAATTAGAACGGCCAATAAAAAATAGAAGGTAAAAATATTATATTTTTCGATATTATTATGGAAGGTATTGCATAATAAAATGCTAAATGGGGTAATTGCGATAATCCATGGGGTAGATGGAAAAATACTAGAGAAACAACCCACGATCAACCCAAAAACAATATATATATGTATAGCACCCCATTTTTTCTTAACTGCTATAGGATTTTTAGAAGACAAACTGTTACCAACGTAAATACCATATATAAGTAAACTAATTGAACTAACAGTCATTAGTATAAAAACAGGCAAGGATACCAATTGTAAGGGAAGGTTGATGTGCAAATACAGGTTTTTGGCATAAAAAGGCCATTTCCCAGTCAAAAAAAGTAAGGCTAAACTGAAATAAACAGGCGTAAGCAAACCTAATATATACGCCATAATCTCTTGTAAAATAATTGGTCTGAAAACGAGTATAAATATAAATAATGCCAACACAAATAATATAGCTGGGAAATAAAACAAAACTGCCATAGAAACCCATAAACCAATGTCAAATACAGCTTTGCGAGGCGAAGTGGCATTTTGTAAAGTTAATGCTTTGGCTACAGCCATAAAAATAAAGATATTGGCAATGGCTGCGAACGAAAGTACATTTAAAGAAAGCAACATAGAAGTCATTAAGACAAACATCAATGCTGTCAAATAACTTTTGCGCGGGTACATCTTTTCACGATTGATGACATAATTGATATATAACGCAACACCCAAAATGACACAACTAGACATAAATACATACACATTGGGTGATGACTTATACCAAGCATACATCCAATCCCATTGAAAAAATACACCTTTGTGAAAATCACCTAAATCCTTCAAAGTTGGCGGATGCAAAATAGCATTGATCTTCATGATAAAGGTCACGAAAACGAGCGCTATGGCGGTAGAAACAGTATTTTGCTTGAAAACTCCTAACACAAATGCCGATTAAAAACTGATTTTGAGGAAGCAAAGATAACTTTTCATAACACATGGCATGACTATTTCTGCTTTTGATGTTTGTTTAGCCGATCGTGGCATCCAATTCCAGTCTTGCATTTCCACATCCGTTGGAACTTCCTTCATGGTCATTTCGCTGTTATTGTTGATTATTCCAGCCATCAAACGCGGTGTCTTGCTGTTGACATCATTGAATAAATACACCTTTCCTTGTTTGTGTTCTAATATGCCTATAGAAGAATAAATACCAAGGTCATCGTTGGAAAGTTGCTCTTTAAGCATCACTTGGCTCCAAGCAACCGAACCATCTACTTTTAAATTAAAAATAGCTAGCTCATCATAATAATACTCATTGATTGTCCTCGAGTTGTCTTGCATCGACATCATTCCTATACCAAATGTTGGATTCATTGAAGTAATAGTTCTTACACTTTGAAAATATTTCTCTGCCACTACTTCTATGCCTCCATCGCTTTTGACGGATAAATGTCTGATTTTAAAATCTTTTAAATCATTTCGGCCTTGTGTAACTTGCAACGCAAGCGGAACAAAGTGACTAACGGGCGCTTCTTGTTGTTCCTCGTCAAACGCCGTGTAGTAAATACCTTTGGGTGTATTGAATCGGCCTTCGGCATAAAACCCACAGAGATAAACCATGGTATGATTGGGATCTATAGCAAATCGAAAATCGCTGATTGCATGTTTGTTTACCTCTATTGGATTAATAGTAAATGCTGCTGCTCGTTGCCTTGCCGATAAAATTGAAAATTCATTGACACTGCCTTTCGAAGACTGTTTTTCGTGATATAACACATATGCATTTCCTGAATTTGAAACAGCTGCTTCATCATTGACAATCCATTCTCGTTCCGGTAAGGGTTGTTTTATTTGAGTTACGAGTTTCATTTCATCGCTCACGACAAAGGCTTCAATATTCCAAGTGTCATTTTCGTAATAGTATGAATACAGCAACATTTTAGAATTGTTTTGGCTACGTGCTACTGTAAAAGATAGATTTTGGCGTAATCCTCCAGAAGGAATACTCGTCAACAATATCGGAGCAGTCCATTTCATATCACTTTGCAACTGTGAAATATACAAGTTTTCCTTTTTATTTTCACGTTGTTGGTAAGCAGCTACGATAGTTTTTCCATTCGATAAAAAAAATACTTGCGAATAGTTTTCATCCACCATATCCATTGCTACCGATCTAATTTTGTTCATTGTGCTGTTGTAAAAAATAAGCTCAGCTTTTTTATTTCTTTTACGGTACACAACTGTTGCTTCTTCCATTTTCCCAACGACCGCAAAATCATCATAGCGCAAATTAGCATCTTCTTTCTCGCTCATGTATAGTTTTTGCGCAAGCGAATATTCTGCACTTAAAAAACTTATCACCAGTATGAAAATCGCTCTCATCATAATTCTTGTATCCTAATGTACAAATGTAGTGACAAAAAGTGAATTCGAAGGAGCCGTTCGTCGTAAAGTCGTTACATTTGTAATTCAAATTTTTAGTTTGAAAAAACTCATTATACAACTCCTTGTCTTTTTAATTAGGATATATCAGTTGGTTTTATCGCCATTTTTGGGTGCCAATAAATGTCGCTATGTGCCTACATGTTCTGAATATGCCAAAGAAGCGTTGCAAAAACATGGACTTGGCAAAGGTTTGTGGCTAAGTTTAAAACGTATTGGGCGATGTGCGCCTTGGGGCGGACATGGTTTCGATCCTGTACCATAATCCATTTACAAAAGTAAAATCGGGCTGAAAAGCTAACCTCAACTATTTCAATGCTACCAAACACCTCTCCAAACGTGCTTTCGGTATTATTTTTGTATACTTTAACATCCATAATCATTAGTTCATGGACGCCATAGCGATATTTTCGATAAATTGCACATGAATTTAAATACTACAAAAACATGAAGAATTTTTTTTCTCATTCAAAAAAATATGCAATCGGTCTATTGCTCGGAATATGCACTATGCTGTTTATCCAAGCCAAAGAAACAGATTCTTATTTTGAAATATCGAAAAACATGGAGGTGTTTACGACACTTTTCAAAGAACTCAATACATATTACGTAGATCCCATACAACCTGGCAAAATAGTGAAAAAAGGGATAGATGCTATGCTTGAAGATTTGGACCCTTATACGAATTATATTACTGAAGAAGACATCGAGGATTATCGATTTATGACTACTGGAAAATATGGTGGTATAGGTAGTACAGTTCGTAAAAAAGACGACTACATAGCCATATCTGAACCATATGAAAACAGCCCAATTGTGAAAGCGGGTTTAAAAGCTGGCGACATTATACTAGACATTGATGGACATACAACTAAAGGAAAAGAAATTGATGATATCAGTAAATTTTTGAAAGGATCGCCTGGAACACAAGTTAAGTTAAGAATTAAAGACGGTATTACTGGCGTAGAAACAGTCAAAACCATTACACGCGAAGAAATCAATGTGAGCAGTGTACCCTATGCAGGTATGTTGGGTAGCAACAACGAATACGGTTACGTTCGCCTAACTCAATTTACAGAACGTTGCGGTACTATGGTTCGAACATCATTTGATAGTTTAAAAAAAGCAAATCCAAACATGAAGGGCGTTATATTAGATTTACGTTTCAATCCAGGTGGATTGCTAGAAGAAGCTGTCAATATTTGCAATATTTTCTTGAACGGCAATCAGTTAGTAGTGAGCACCAAAGGTAAAAACGAAGAGTGGGACAAAGATTATAAAACTACAACTACACCTTGGGATGAAAAAATACCTGTAACGATATTGGTCAATCGACATTCTGCTTCAGCTTCTGAAATAGTTGCTGGCACTTTGCAGGATTTGGACCGCGGTGTAGTGATAGGACAACGAAGTTTTGGCAAAGGCCTTGTGCAAACAACTCGATCATTGGCATTCAACGCTAAACTAAAAGTAACTACGGCTAAGTATTATACACCAAGTGGCAGATGCATACAAGCCCTAGATTACTCACATCGCAATGAAGATGGCAGTGTAGGTGAAATACCAGATTCAATCAAAACAAAATTTAAAACTAAAAATGGTCGCATCGTGATGGATGGCGGTGGTGTAGATCCGGATGTTAAAATTCCAACTAAAGAATCTATTCGCATACTAGCAACGCTTTCGAATAAATCCTTTGTATTTGACTATGCCACACAATATGTTTCCAAACATCCTTCTATTGCAAGCCCCAAAGAATTTGTATTGACTGAAAATGATTTCAATGAGTTTGTAAAATGGCTCGATGGCAAGGACTATTCATACCAAACCAAAACAGAAGAAGCTTTGAGCGAATTGAAAGAAATTGCAGATAAAGAGAACTATTACGATGGCATAAAAAAAGATTACGAAAGTTTGCAAAAAGCAGTTAGTCACGATAAAAAACAAGATTTGCTCAAGCATAAAAAAGAAATTACACGCTTATTGCAAGATGAAATCATAACACGCTATTATTTTCAACGTGGTCGCTTGCAAAACCAACTTAAAGAAGATGACGAAGTGCTAGAAGCAATCAATGTGCTGGGAAATACTTCAAAGTATACTGGTATTTTGAGTGGAAAGTAATGGATAAATAATTAATAAATTTGGAATATTAATTTCCCCATAAAAATCAAATTAAATATTTTGACCAATAACAAAAAGGAGAGTTCAAATGAACTCTCCTTTTTATTTGTATAAATTAAATACTTATTACGCCCCTATCATCAACGGCATCAAAAGCATCAACAAATCTTCGTGCTCGCGTTTGTCCACTGGTTTAACCAAGCCTGCACGGTTTGGCGTGCTTAATTCAAAACGAATTTCTTCAGATTCAATCACTAAAATCAATTCCAACAATAGTTTTGCATTAAACGCTATTTTCATATCCTCACCAGTGTATTGGCAAGACATACGCTCATTACCTTCAAACGAAAAATCTACATCTTGTGCATATAAATGCAAATTATTGCCTTCGATTTCCATCACAACTTGATTTGTCGTTTTGTTGGCAAATACACTCACACGACGCAATGCGCTGACATATTCAGCTTTATTGATGGTCAATGAAAATGGATTATCTGCTGGGATGACTACTTTATAATCAGGGAATTTTGCATCAATCAAACGACAGCTTAAATGGATATTTTCGCCATCTACAAACAAATGATTTTGATTATAGGAAACACTAACTTCAGTTGAAGTATTGAGATTATTTTTAAGTTGAGTAAGTGCTTTTTTAGGTACTATAAATTTATCATCGCTAGGACAATTGACATCGGTTTTGATACAACGTACCAATCGATGGGCATCTGTAGCTACAAGTGTCATATTGTTTTTGCTCAATTCGAAAAATACGCCACTCATTGCAGGACGCAAATCGTCGTTACTTACCGCTATCATCGTTTTAGCTATGCCATCGCTCAATTCAGCTGCTGACATAGTAAAACTTGTCGTATCGTCTGCTTTGGGTTCGGCAGGATAATTTTTTGCATCCTCGCCTACTATTTTGTATTTACCTTGTTCGCTAGTGATATCGATACCGAAATCTTCTGTATTTACATCAAATGTGATTGGTTGTTCAGGTAAGTTTTTTAAATAATCAAGCAAAACCTTCGATTGTACACATAAACTTCCTGAATCATTGGATTGCACTTCCATGGTTACTTTCATAGTTGTCTCCAAATCGGTACTTACTACAACTAACTTGTTGGTATTCAAATCAAACAAGAATGACTCTAATATAGGTAAAACGTTGTTGGTACTGATAACACCACTGATACTTTGAAGGTTTTTCAACAAGGAGCTAGACGATACAATAAATCTCATGAATTTTTCTTTTAGGAATTAATGCACAAATATAGATTTTTTCCATTAAATCGAATAGTGTATTGTCAACAAGTTAGAAATAATACCAATTCAACTCTGAGATGAAACTCAAGAATATACAGTCTAACTTTGCGATGCTTCCTAAAACAATTAAGATTTCATTGACTTTTGAAACTTCGTAAAGATTTAAATTTTCCACTTTTTTCTTGATAAAAAAGTGGAGCAAAAAATCAAGGCTGTCGAAAAATAGCTAAAAATGACCGCTTTTTGTCGGAAACAAAAAAGCTATGCATCTGATACGAAAAATTGGCAGTGGCTTTTAGATTAAGCGAATAGCCATTATTTGACCCATTGCGATTGTTTTTGTTTCTGACGCCAAAAAACAGTCATTTACTTCGGGCAAGTTTATTATTTTATTTGTCTCAGTGATTGCTGCGCAGTTTCTTAACGCTATTTTCCTAAGGCCTATCCCTGAATGAACTTTGCGTTTCAAAAAGTATATTATGAGTAATAAATAATTTTAATTTTTTTTCGATCTAATTCAACATGTCCTATTTAGTTAGAGAGATGTTTTAGGAAAATACCTTGTAATAACTCGGTTCTCTTGTTAGAATCATTTTTTGCATAAAAAAAGAGGAAAATAATCTGTGTTAATTTTAATTCGATTTTTTTGGTTAGCCTTTAAATCCTATCAAAATTTGTTTACCTTAGCACATACTATGGGCCTATTTGACAAATTATTGAACCTCATTCAATCCGATGACGATACACCAAGCATAAGCCCTGAGGCGCAACTGATAAGATTTGGTCGCTATTCGGACAACAACAAAACGCTAGCCAAAACCAAACAATGGTATGTAGCTGAAGATTTATATACAGCTAAAAATTTCAATGAGAGCATCGAAGCATTCTTTGATTACCTCCGCGACGAAAACGAAGACAATGTGAGACTGGTCAAACAAGGGAATGGTTATACCTTTGAATTATTTCAAGGCACCAAAATTGTTAAAGGAGAAATCACCGAAACGGACATTAGAGCTCATGTGTCACTTGCGCTCATGGAGAAACCTTCCATTCCTGTTATGCGAAGATTGTTGGAAATGAATTTTTTGCTTTACTATAGTCGTTTTGCATTGCATGAACAAAAACTGTGTATGCTCTTTGACTCACCAAAAAATATGGCAAGCCCAAGCAAATTGTATTATGGACTCAAAGAACTTGCTACAAAAGCAGACAAACAAGATGATTTGCTATTAACTGACTTTTCAACTTTACAAGCAGTAGACGATACCCATGTGACTCCTTTTTTAGCGCTCGAAAAAGAAGTTAAATACACGCATTTTAAACAATGGATTGAAGATACTTTGGCACAGGTTGAAACACTCAATCAAGATAGTTTTTCGGGCGGAATAGCTTATCTGCTCCTTTCTTTAATTTATAGACTTGATTTTATGTTGATGCCCGAAGGCAAACTACTCAATGAAATAGAACGAATCAATAATTTGTATTGGAGCAATAAAGAAGAAAAAACGGCAGTAGAGCGAAATCAATTACTCAAAGATGCATTTAGGAAACTTGTTCAATGGCCAAAAGATGAAGTCTTAAACTATTTTTATAGAGCAAAAGCCACCTTCGCAATTACCATACCTAAACCATATACTGATGTTGCAGACAGCATACGTTCTTCGAAAGAAAACATGCAATATTACAAAGACACCAAACAAGAAAACATCGTACAACGTTTACTTGAATATGGTTTAGCATATCCTCAATATTCATATAGTTTGCCTAAACCAGTTACTGATTTGTTTACCCTGTTTATGCAAGTCAATCATAGTAGCTTTTTTGATGCATTAGGATTGCAATACAATTTCGTACAACATGGCCAACTAAATGAAGACCGAATACGGAACACTATAACTTCAATCCTAAATGCCTTCAAGGATAAATATCCTAAGTTGACTATATCTATGAGTAAACTTGATTTTTCTTCCATTCCCAATTTTAATTTATCCTTAGTGACCGAAATGGAATCGCTGAATTTTGAACCCAAATAGACAAACTATGAGCATCAATGAAATAATAGAACGCTTTAAAACTGCGGTGATACAAATAGCAACACAGCAAGGCACTGGCACCGGGTTTTATTTACAACAATACAATTTAATACTGACCAATTACCACGTGATCAAAGGCAGTGGCGACGTCACTATAAAAGGAAAAAATTTTGACAAACGATTTACAAAAGTTTTATTTTCTGATTCAAAATATGATCTTGCATTTCTCAGTCCACCAGAAGGAGTTGACTTTCCCATTATCCAATTGGGCGATTACCACACATTAAAAGATGGCGATTCCGTTTTGGCTATTGGACATCCTTATGGTTTAAATTATTCATCTACACAGGGTGTGATATCGCGTGTAGATCGAATACAAAACGGATTAAAATATATCCAAATCGATGCTGCCATAAATCCAGGAAATAGTGGCGGTCCATTGGTCAATGAAGCAGGCGAAGTCATAGGTATCAATACATTTATTATTCGCGGAGGCGACAATTTGGGTTTTGCACTTCCATCAAGTTATGTCGTAGAAGCTTTAGAACAATATTTGCCTTTGCGTGGCACAAGTGTGGTAAGATGTAATTCGTGCAGTACACTCGTGCATGATGGCAATATAGACGGGGAGTATTGTCCAAACTGCGGTACTAAAATTGAATTGATTCAAAACAAGGATAAAGCAATCGAAGTAACTGGCGTGGCCAAAACCATCGAAGATATTTTACATAAACTCGGCAAAGACAAAGACCTAGCTCGAACATCAACAAACAATTGGGAAGTCAAAGAAGGTAGCGCAACAATAAAAATAAGCTACAACCCTGATAATTATTTTGTAGTCGGCGATGCTTTTTTATGCCAATTACCAAAACAAAATATTGCTCCGGTCTATGAATATCTACTTCGTGAAAATTATGCACTTAAAAACATGTTATTTAGTGTCACTGAACAAGACATAATTCTTACTAGTTTGTCTCACGACATGGATATAACACCAGAAAGTGGCGAAAACATGATTAAAGAGTTGTTGCAAAAAGCTGATTATTATGACAACATATTAATCGAACAATACAGCTGTACACCAAAATTGGAAGAAAATTAAATTCAGATTTTGTAGTTGAAATCTGTTCTACAAAATTTGGTTTAAACAATAATAAAAATAAGGAATCTTGAATCAAAACACTCAATAACAATTAATCATCATCACTGCCAATTTGAAATGCAGCACCATTCACGCCAATACGAATGCCATACACTGGCATTTTGAAATTGCTATAACCAACAACTCCATCTACACGCATAAAACGAAATAACTTATACCCGATATTTTCTAGCCCCAAAGATGCTTCTATATAATTGTTATTTTGATTGACATAATACATATTGGTTGAAGCTACCAAATACCATTTTAATCTTCTAAATAAAGGTATTTTGTTGGTTAATAGTCCGTAAAAATGATGTTCAGCATTTAGGGTAGCGTACAAGGATTCAGTGTTGCTATTTGCATAATAGGAAGCCAATTGGAAACTATTTAAATAAGGCGAAGCCAATATAATTTGATTACCATTAAAATGTGTATAGTCAATTACTGAGACATTTTCTTTGGTGATAAAACCACCCACTTTAATTTTATATTTCAATTCTCCCCATAAATTAAAATTCATTTCATCATTCATACTTGCTTCCCATTTGCTAAAATCTACATCTGAGCCCAATATCATTTTGGCAATAGAATAACTTATACCAAAGGTTGGAAATTTTGAAGAAATAGATACAATACGATCTGGGTATTTGATATACTTTCTACCAGGTTGATATTGAAGACTATTTTTCCATATTAAAGCTTGATGACGTGGTTCGGCTTTCTGAATCAATTCTGTAGGAATATTTTTTGTAAACTGAATATCATTTCTTCTAAATGAAAAAAGATTTGTATTTTCCAATGGATTACGATCTTGATAATTGATTGTAGAATTGAATTGAAATCCACTGACATGTCTGTAATTCCAACTTGCCTGCACAAAACCTGCTTGATAAATTTTAAGATAGTTTCGTCCATAGAATAAGGTATAAACTGAATTGATGAGCGGATCCACAGGCTCAGCATTGTTATACTGAAAAACATATCTACCACCTTGAAGCATCAAAGTTGATTTATTTGTTTTGCCAAATGAATACTGGACACTGGCCTTAGCATTGAATTGTTGGTTGCTAAATCCGTATCGCATATTCACCTTTGAAATAAAGGTTTTATCTTTAGAAAAATTGTGCCTCAATCTAAAACCATAGGAATAGTTTAGACCTTCTGCAGTATTCCAATTCACACTATTCAATGATATTATTGGATTAGTTTTAAAACTTGTTTTATCTGACCAGCGCTTTACAAAACCTTTCAGCATGATTCTTCTAAAAGTATTTTTGGGTTGGGCGACTGAATCTTTTTTAAGTGCATCGACTTTTTCTATACTATCTTTTTTTACAAAATCTACTTTTTCCTCTTCATCCAATGGAATTGGACGAATGGTATCCCAATAACTATTCGTTCTTGTCAACGCTTCTGGGGTATATTCTTTTGCATATTTATTAAAATAATTTTTAGGGTCATAATTCAGTTCGTAATCTGAAAATGTTTGTACAAAGTTTCCAGTAAATCCAAAACCAAACAGTTTAAGTTTCATTTTAAACGACTGATCTTTAACCATGAGAAGGTCTTCTACTGGCACAAACATTTGTTTGAGGTACATGGTATCAATCATATCCAATTGATGCTCTTTATCCACCATCAAATCAACAGCGTGTAACCGCCATTCATTTTCTATGATATCTATGATACCCGAAAACAAGGGTTCAAATTTTCTTCGAGGTATAACTTTAATTCGATTGATCAATTTTCCATCTTCCATATACGCACTCAACAATTCGTATTTATAATTCAACAAAGCAGTTTCGGCAATTGGCGAAATAAATCCTCGTTGACTAAGCTGTTGACTAATTTGCACATTATTCTCATACAGATTTATCAAAATTGGCTCACTCAATCCATAGCTTTCTGTTTGACCGCTGACTCGACTACTTTTAACAATAGTCTTTAACTTATCCGGACGTTTATAAGCTATTTCAGAAATTGATTCTGATAAATAAATAATTCCTTTTTGCTCTTCGAGTAATTTATCGTCAGACATGTTGGTATCTTTCTTGCTTTTACTATCTCCCATCATGCTAACAAGAAAACTACCTTTAGCCACATCATCCAACTTTATATTGCCTTTAATATAAGCCTGTGCTTTATAGCCGTCCAATTGTTTGTTGTAAAAAGATCTTTTTTGAATTGTCTTTTTAATAATAGCCAAAGCAGAATTTTCACCTTGCTTGACAACAATTTCTTTCAATGCTGTTTCATTTGGTTTAAGCTGAAAATTATGATTTAAACCTGAAGCAGAAATGACCAATTCGATTTCTTCTTTCTTATAACCCACATACTGACAAACCATTATATGTTTACCTTCTGCTAATTCAAACTGATACTTTCCATCTATATTGGTAGTCGTTCCTTTTGTAGTGCCTTTAATATAAACACTCGCAAAAGGTAATGGTTCTCCTTTTGTATCTGTCACTTTGCCTTTTAGCAATGCAGCATGTGTATCTATTCCAAAAAACAGGATTAAATTAATTACTAATGACCATTTCAACATATCAGTTATTTTGGTACAAAATAATTCAAAAAAAATTAAACTAATTATATTCTTGCTGAATGGTTAAATTATACCAATGTGATTTGTGTCGTAGACCAAATCTTACAGTGGTATATACCGATAGGAAAGATGTTTAGTCCAATAAAATTGGACTATTACATATTTCACATCAGTATTAAATGATTTTAGGTTGGGGCTTGAGAAATACAACATATGAAAATGTGAATGAATTAATTTGATTTTTAAGTCACTATTTGAAATCGCTTTTTATTCATATTTATTCAAACACACATTGCTATAATAATTAACATTAATGTACCCTATTTACTCAAATA
>JBILCF010000241.1:0-3086 GCA_044353325.1 Chitinophagaceae bacterium
TATATTATTCAAAGGTTTATATAATGTTTACAAATCGTTATAAATCAATGTATTATGAAATTTTAAATTATTTTATTTTTATTCTAAATCAATTGAATAATCACATTTATTCTAGGTTGATTTTTATATATATGACGAACAAATTAAGTTTAAACTATATACGTTCTAATAACCTAGCGGCCTCAACTAAGCCTTTTTATTTCACATTTTCAAATCAATTCGATGAAAGAATTTAAAGCCATTCTAATCAATGAGCTCATCAAGACCATTCGTAGACCGAGAAGCTTTATCGGTTTTGGTGTTATATTATTTATATGCATCATGTTACAAGCGGCCTTTTATCACGACGGCAAAGAAATCATTTCTTTTGTAACTCAACAGTTTGAAAGTGTATTCAATATTCAAGGCAACGTATTAAATGGAAATTTAATATGTTTTATCATTCTACAAACTTTGATTGTTCAAATGCCCTTGTTGGTTGCATTAGTAACTGGAGATTTAATCAGTGGTGAAACAGCAACAGGTACTGTTCGTTTCTTATTGACAAGACCAGCAAGTCGTACCAAAATTGTATTGGCCAAATGGCTCGCTGGATTGTTTTATACTTTGCTCTTGTTAATTTTATTGGGTATTATGGCATTGTTTGTCTCGCATTGGGTATTTGGCAATGGCGATTTGATGTCGCTCAATAGTGAAGGCCTTACAGTTATTCGAGCCGATGATATGAATTGGCGTTGGGGTTACGCCTTTTTGATCGCTTTTTTATCCTTGAGTGTAGTTGCTAGTTTGTCCACAATGCTTTCAAGTATAATGGATAATTCGATTACACCCATAGTTTCTGTCATGGCTATCATCATTATTTTCACAATTATTGGCATGTTTGACCTGCCAAGTTTTGACGTCATCAAACCATTTTTGTTTACAACACACATGATTTCATGGAAAAACTTGTTTGAAGATCCCATTCCAACACAAGATATTTTGCTTTCTGCAGGAATTTTATTTGTTCATATCATTGCTTTTTTGTCTGTCTCTATATATTATTTTAATCGAAAAGATATCACTACATAATGAAACACATCGTTTTAGCTGCACTACTTTTAATGTCTTTTAATGGCATTGCTCAGGATAATCCGAAGGATTTGATCCGAATATTGAATCGCAAGTTTAATCTCGTACAAGATTATACAGCAGATGTCAGTATGAAATTTGACATACCCAATGTCAAAATGAAGAACATGAATGGTAAGGTGTTTTTCAAAAGGCCCAACAAATTTAGGGTAAAAGCTAAAGGGATTTTCTTCATGCCGAAACAAAACCCAATGCAAAATATCAGTACACTCTTACTCGATACGGCTTCCTATACGACTGTAATATCAGGATATGAGGTAATCGATAGTCGAAACTGTGCCATAATCAATATTATCCCTTTGAAAAGTGAAAGCGAGTTGATTTTGGGTAAATTCTGGATAGATTTAGCCGATCCTTTGGTTCGCAAGTCCCAAATTACAACCAAAAACAATGGTACTTTGGAGTCTTATAGTCAATATGGCGACAGATCTTCATATACATTGCCTGATAAAATTACAATAAAAGTTGAAGTCAATAAGTTTAAAGTACCGAAAATGATGAGTGTAGATTTGAACAAAAAGGCTCAGGAGAAGAAAAATTTATCTCAAAAAGAAATCGGAATTATAGAAATGAATTTTAGTCAATATAAAATCAATACTAAATTGCAAGACGTTGTATTTGTAGAAGAGTAGGGGGGGAAGAGTTTTTAATTTCATAAAATATTCAAATCCAACAAACTACTTATCAACACTTCTTTAAAGTCTGCCATGAAAGCCCTAATTTTGCATTTTAATGAATCTCACTAAAAAAGCAATTTTACTTTTAGCCGATGGCACTTATTTTATAGGTGAATCCTTTGGAGCTCAAGGTACAGCCACTGGCGAAATCTGTTTCAATACAGGCATGACAGGTTATCAAGAAGTCTTTACAGATCCATCTTATTCAGGTCAAATCATCATTATGAATGCAGCGCACATTGGAAACTATGGTGCCAAAGACATTGATGTAGAAAGTGATACTGTCAAGATTTCAGGTTTGATCGCTAAAAATCTTGCCAAGTCTTATTCTAGAACTTTAGCCGACGGCTCATTAGAAGATTATTTAATCAAAAACAACATTGTAGCTATACACCAAATCGATACACGAGCATTAGTTGCTCATGTAAGAAATGCTGGTGCAATGAATTGTATTATTTCAAACGAAATAGATGCAGACAACCTTGATATTGATGCACTTCGTGCTAAACTAGCAGCAGTGCCAAGTATGGAAGGCTTAGATTTGTCTATTTTAGTTTCTACAAAAGAACCTTATACCATGGGCAATCCAGATGCAAAACACAAAATTGCAGTGATGGATTATGGTGTAAAACGAAATATACTTCAATGTATGGTCGATCGAGGTGCTTATCTAACTATTTATCCATCTAAGACTCCATTTGAAACAATATTAGCAACTAATCCGGATGCTTATTTCTTATCCAATGGTCCTGGCGATCCGGCATCTATGGACTATGCCATTGAAACGGTTCAACAAATTTTATCTACCAACAAACCCTTATTTGGAATATGTTTGGGCCATCAGTTGTTGTCACTTGCGAGTGGAGCAAAGACTTACAAAATGCATCACGGACATAGAGGATTAAATCATCCAGTATTGAATTTGAGAACTTTGAAAAGTGAAATTTCAACTCAAAATCATGGTTTTGCAGTTGATAAAGCAAGCGTAGAAGCTTTGCCGAATGTAGAAATTACCCACATTAATCTTAATGATCAAACCTTAGAAGGCATTAAATTGACTGATAAACCTGCGTTTTCGGTTCAATATCATCCTGAAGCAACGCCAGGTCCGCATGATTCTCGTTATTTATTTGATGATTTTATGCAATTGATTGATTCTCAATAATTTGAATCTTCTGATGTTTTCAGTATATTTGAACAAGAATATCAGTAGTATGAAAACAGCATTTTATATTTCCATTTGTATTAGTTTGATATTAATTATGTCATCTTGTGGTA
>JBILCF010000242.1:0-3072 GCA_044353325.1 Chitinophagaceae bacterium
GATAAATTACCTGATACGACTTGATGGTAACTTGATGGTGCAGGTGACATTTTTTTTATCCAACCTCTAATCAATTCAACTCTGTCCGTGAATTTCCAAGTCAGATAATCTGCATATGAATATTGCTTTGTTAAATCGAGTTGATTGAAATCCGTAATCATAAATGTAAAAATACTATAATTTTATAAAACAAAAAAAACCGCCTCTTTCGAAGCGGTTCTAATGGAATTAAATTTTATTTGGATTTTGCCTTGTATCAAAAAAGGATAATAAAATGACTTCATTCAAATCTTCATCAATTGTATAAAACAGTGTAATGTGTGTATGAATAATTATTTTTCTTGAATTTGTATAATGTTTTGAAATCATATTTTGATATGGATTTTTTAAAATAAAACCAATTTTAACATCTATCAAGTCCAAAAAATTTGAAACAATTGCAGATTCCCAATGAACTAAAATAAAATCGATTATGTTTTGCACATCTTGTTTAGCTCTTTCTGTCCAGCGGATCGTATAGTTCATTTTCTCAATTCCTTCATTGTGTCTGCATGAGAATATATCCTTCCTGCTTTCCAATCATCATAGCCGGCAAGAATTCCTTCTTGGGCTTTAGGAGGTAATGCATTAAACCAATTTTCAGAAGTTTCCAATTTAACGAATTCTTTAATTTCATTAAGAATATGGTCATCATCAATTAAGTCTATCTGACTTTTGATATTTTCTTTTAATTCGTTGGTGAGCATTGTGATTTTCTTTTTTCAAAGATAATTATTATTTATTAATTCAAACAAAAAAAACCGCCTCTTACGAAGCGGTTCTTGTATTCTTTAACCCTCCTTTGGAGGGTAGGGAGGCTATTAGTAATCCATTCCCATTCCACCGCCATGAGGCATTTGTGGTTGAGCCGATTTCGGTTCTGGTTTGTCAGCGATTACACATTCTGTAGTTAACAACATACCTGCAATAGACGCTGCATTTTCCAAAGCTACACGACTTACTTTAGTAGGATCGATTACACCTGCTTTGTATAAGTTTTCGTATACTTCAGTGCGCGCATTGAAGCCATAGTCACCTTTGCCTTCACGTACTTTTTGGATAATGATAGAACCTTCCAGGCCGCAGTTTGCAACGATTTGACGCATAGGCTCTTCCAATGCACGACGCACGATATTGATACCTGTAGTTTCGTCTTCGTTTGCACCTTTCAATTTTACGATGCTATCGATAGCGCGGATGAACGCGGTACCACCACCGGGTACGATACCTTCTTCTACAGCAGCACGTGTTGCATGCAATGCATCATCTACACGATCTTTCTTTTCTTTCATTTCAACTTCCGTTGCAGCACCTACATACAGTACAGCTACACCACCAGCTAATTTAGCTAGACGCTCTTGTAATTTTTCTTTATCGTAATCGCTAGTTGAAGTTTCAAGTTGCGCTTTGATTTGGTTTACACGAGCTGTGATGTCTGCTTTTTTACCTTTTCCACCTACAACAGTTGTGTTGTCTTTGTCTATGGTGATGCTTTCGCATTGACCTAAGTAAGTCAAGTCAGCATTTTCCAATTTGAATCCTTGTTCTTCGCTGATTACGATACCGCCAGTTAATTTTGCGATATCTTCCAACATTTCTTTACGACGATCGCCAAAGCCAGGTGCTTTTACAGCCGCAACTTTGATGGTACCGCGCAATTTGTTGACAACCAAGGTAGCCAATGCTTCGCCTTCAAGGTCTTCAGAAATAATGACCAATGGACGACCTGTTTGAGCTACTTTCTCAAGGATATGAAGGATATCCTTCATGGTAGAGATTTTTTTATCGTAGATTAAAATCATAGGATTGCTCAATTCTGCAACCATTTTTTCGCTATTTGTAACGAAGTATGGCGACAAATAACCACGATCGAATTGCATACCTTCTACTACATCTACTGTAGTTTCAGTTCCTTTTGCTTCTTCTACAGTGATGACACCTTCTTTACCTACTTTAGCCATTGCTTGTGCAATCAATTTTCCGATTGCATTGTCATTGTTAGCAGATATAGTCGCTACTTGTTCTATTTTTTTGTTGTCGTTACCAACTTTTTCAGATTGAGCACGTAAGTTTTCAACTACAGCTGTAACAGCCTTGTCTATACCACGTTTCAAGTCCATTGGATTTGCGCCAGCAGCTACATTTTTGATCCCTTCTGTTATGATAGATTGAGCTAAAACAGTTGCAGTTGTAGTACCATCACCAGCAGCATCTGCTGTTTTAGATGCAACTTCTTTCGCCATTTGCGCACCCATGTTCTCGATTGCATCTTCCAATTCGATTTCTTTTGCTACCGTTACACCATCTTTAGTGATTTGCGGTGCACCGAATTTCTTTTCAATGACTACATTACGACCTTTAGGTCCAAGAGTTACTTTGACTGCATCTGCTAATGTATCCACGCCTTTTTTCATTTTGTTGCGTGCTTCAATATTAAAGTGAATTTGTTTTGACATTGTATGTTCGTTTGAATGTTATGAATAAAATATTTTTTTAATCGGTCGAATGTGAGTTATTGACTAAATGATAGCCAACAAATCGCTTTCACGCATGATCAATAATTCTTGACCTTCTACATTGATTTCTGTACCAGCATATTTGCCATATAATACGGTATCGCCAGCTTTGACAGTCATAGGTTCGTCTTTTTTACCACTACCTACTGCGACTACTGTACCACGTTGAGGTTTTTCTTTTGCTGTATCAGGAATAATGATACCACCAGCAGTTTTAGTTTCAGCTTCAGCTGCTTTCACGATTACGCGGTCGTGTAAAGGCGTAATGTTGATTGTTGAATTCTTCTTTGCCATGTTTATATTGATTTTTTATTAAAAATGTTTGATTTATATGCTATCTATCACGAAATGTGCCAATAGGTCGTAGTAAGACATTTTTTCAGTTATGATGATTTCAATGTCATATTCGGTCATTTTATTCGCCATTTTTACATTTTTAGTTTCATTTTAGGCTTTAAATGGCAGTTTTGGGTTTGAAGTTATAGTGTTTTAATTATATGTACCTTATCAAAGTGAA
>JBILCF010000110.1:0-9254 GCA_044353325.1 Chitinophagaceae bacterium
ATTGTCATATTTTATAGGGAATGTTGTTAAAATGTGGAGAAGTGTAAAAATCCCGAGTAAATCGGGTTTGGGAGGTCTCGATTTGATTCCCTGTCTGCTTGAAGCATTCAAGCAGGGAAACGCAATTGAATTTTTTAAATAAAAAAACCTGATTCAAAAGAATCAGGTTTTTAGAGGTCTCGAGCGGATTCGAACCGCTGTGGAAGCTTTTGCAGAGCTCTGCCTAGCCACTCGGCCACAAGACCATCGGGGTGCAAATGTAGTATATATTTGAGAATTAACAAGCAGAGAAGAAAACAATTTTTTAAAGCTAATGTATTGGAGATGGTTTATTGTTCTTTAGTACATTTTATAGTTATTTGAAATCAAGGCAATCAAACGATTTATATGAATCTTGAAAAAGGGTATAAGAATCTTCAAAAACCACAATACAAATGCCTTAATTTTACTTTTTAATATAGAAGTATGGAAAATCAACAAATTGAAAATTCGGAGTTAATACTGACTAATGATGGACGAGTCTATCATATCAATTTAAAGCCCGAAGATTTGGCTTCGACAGTGATAACGGTAGGTGATCCTGATCGTGTTGCAGAGGTATCTAAGTATTTTGATGAAATAGAATTTAAAACCCAACATAGGGAGTTTGTAACGCATACGGGTCGCATTGGCAAAAAACGATTGACAGTATTGTCTAGTGGAATTGGTCCTGATAATATTGATATCGTAATGAACGAATTGGATGCATTGGTCAATATAGATTTGGAGCAACGCATCGTAAAACCTGAACTGACTTCATTGAATATTATTCGAATGGGAACTTCGGGGAGTTTGCAAGGCGATATTCCAGTGGATAGCCTTGTAGCTTCGAGCCATGGTATTGGATTAGATAATGTGTTGCAGTATTATAAGTTAAATCAAACTGAACATGAAATTGCACTTCAAGATGCATTTGTCAATCATGTACAACTTGCAGATAGTGCCATCAAACCCTATGCGGTTGAAGGTTCTAAAGATATTTTATCATGGTTTGGAAATGATTACCACAAAGGCATTACAGTTACTTGTCCGGGTTTTTATGCGCCACAAGGAAGAGTTGTGCGGGCGCAATTGAAATTTCCAGAGTTAGTTAATCGTTTATCTAGTTTTGCGTTCGAAACAAATCGAATTACCAACTTTGAAATGGAAACCTCAGCGATTTTTGGATTAGGAAGAGTTTTAGGGCACAATTGCTTGGCAGTGAATACAATTGTAGCGAATCGAGTCCATAAAACCTTTACACAAGATGGTAAAAAAAGTGTAGAAAATATGATTCAAAAAAGTCTTGAAATTTTAGCCAAACATTAATTTAGAATGAACATACATTTTTACAAATACCAAGGTACTGGAAACGATTTTATCTTATTGGATAATCGAACAAGCAACTATGATGGATTGGAAAGCGAACAAATTAAATTCTTGTGCGACAGACATTTTGGAATAGGTGCTGATGGGCTCATGTTACTCAATGCCTCAAATCAGTATGATTTTGAAATGAAGTATTACAACAGTGATGGCAACGAAAGTAGCATGTGCGGCAATGGAGGACGTTGTATGACGTCGTTTGCAAAGCAACTCAAAGTGATAACAGACGAAGCTCGATTTGTAGCTATTGATGGCGAACATATTTCTTATATAAATGAGGTTGGAGATGTGCGATTAAAAATGAATGAGGTGCAAGGACTTTCAATATATGAAACCTATATGCAACTCAATACAGGCTCACCGCATTATGTTTATTTTACTGAAGATGTCAAGGATTTTGACATGAAAAAAGAAGGCGCTTTGATTCGTTACAGCCCTTTGTTTAAAGAGGAAGGCATCAATGTCAATTTTGTGGAGCAGCTAGATTCTAAATCTATTTTTGTTAGAACATACGAACGAGGGGTAGAAGATGAAACGTTATCGTGTGGAACTGGTGTTACTGCTTGTGCATTGTGTTTAGTCAAAGATCAAGCTGGTCAACATACTATATCAATCAAGACATTAGGTGGCGATTTACGTGTAGAATGTCACAATCTTGATGGGCAAAATTTTAATGAAATTTGGCTTTGTGGACAAGCTAAATTTGTATTTGAAGGAGATATTCAAGTTTAATAATTTTAGATTTTATTCAATGAAGCGAAATAAAAAAAAAGCCCCTAATTTTAAAAACCTAGACGCTTTTTTATTTTCTCAATGATGCTTATTGTTCCACTTATTCCTTCATGAATTTGCCAACCCATTTTTTATCTTGCGTATAAAATGAAATGAAATACATTCCATTTGCCCACTCTGAAACTGGAACCTCAATCGTATTTGATTTGATTGCTTCGTTTGTATACAATAATTGGCCTGCCACAGATCTGATTTCAATTTTTGAATTAGCTACGGTTTGATTTAAATCGATATTAAGCTTAGAGGTTGTTGGATTTGGATAAATCATTATGCCATTCAGGGAGTTGATTTCGTCAATTCCTATTCCTGTAACTGGTCTACATATTGATGTGTCGCTTCAGCTATTGATCGTGACGATAACTGCATAACTGCCATTGGCAGTAGCGGTATATGTTTGATTTGTCGCGCCACTAATTGGTGAATTTGTGGAACAGTCAATCCATTGGTAAGTTGAGGGTGCTGTAGCCGCAGCTGTCAAAAAAGCGCCCGTTTGCGAAACTGCGATGTTAGGTGATAGAATAGTCAAGTTTAATGTAATCGTACTATCACAGCCTACTGAGTTTGGTATAACTGAAGTATACGTACCAGAACTTGTATAAGTTTGACCATTAAAAACATAAGATTGGCAAGCACTAACTGTTTGTGTTGAACTTGTAGGTTCTTTGATTTCTAAATCTATATCAATTACACTGTCGCAACCTTGAGCTGAAGTGTAATAAAAGCTATAAAATCCGGTTGTTGTAAATGTTTGGTTGTTAAATACATATGGGCCACAGTTGCTGACAAAGCTATAATTAAATACAGAATTATTGATTGTTAAATTCAAAGTTACCGTGCTGTCACACCCACTTGCATTGGGAAATACTTGCGTATAAATACCCGAATTAAATAAGGGTTGGTTGCCAAATAAGTAATAATCACAAGTAGTTACTGATATTGAAGAAGTTGTAGGTGCGCCAAATGATAAATTGATTGTGTAATTACTGTCGCAGCCAGCAACGTTAGTGTAGTATTGTGTATATGTACCAGCAGTCGAGTAGGTTTGCCCATTGAATACAAATGGCGTACCGTTGCATTGAACTTGATTAATAACCGAGTTCGTACTTCCTATCGTCAAGGCTAAATTGACCAAACTGTCACATCCACTTGCGCTTTGAAAAGTCTGTGTATAAGTACCTGAGGATGTATAAGTCTGTCCGTTCAGTGTGAAACTATTACAATGGTAAGCTGTTAAATTGGTTGTTGAGGGATTACACATATCCCATTTAAAATTAAATTGATCAAATCCACTTGCAGATATAGATGTTAAATTGTTTGTTGCTGGACCTGGATTAAAATCAACTGTTCCCCCGAATAGGCCAGTTACATAAATACTTCCATTGGTTGCTACTTTCATGTCAAAACCACCATCAGCTGAAATGTCGCCTATGTTTTTGGCAAGGATAAAGTTTCCGTTTTCATCGTATTTTGATATGAAAATATCATAATCTCCAGCTGAAGTTAAATTATATACAGAATTACCAGGGTCGAAATCGGCTACACCATCAAAATATCCAGTCAAATAAATATGTCCCTGATTGTTGATGTCAATATTTTCGGGGTAGGTATATCCGTTACCGTCTATTTTTTTAGACCAAACAAAATTCCCCGAAGAGTTAAGTTTGAGTATTAAAATGGCATCATTTTGTGTAATTAAATTTACAATGTTTGCGCCAGGGTCAGTATCTAAGGTGTCAATAAAAGTAGCTGTAATATAGGTATTCCCAGCTTGATCAGTAACCAATCCTTCAACGTTTTCATAATTGTTATTCCCGAGTTTTTTGGCCCATATAAAGTCTCCATTCGAATTTAATTTTGTGATATAAATATCGTCCGTTTGTGAAGCGGATAAATTGGTTTGACCAATACCTGGATCAAAATCATAGGTCCCATAAAATGTTCCACTTGAAAAAATATTGTTGTTTGCATCTGTGGTTAATTGGTATGGATTGATGTAGTCGGAGCCTAAAAATGCTTTTGCCCAAACAAAATTGCCAGCAGAATTTAGTTTTAAAATAAACTGATCAGCAAAGCCTGTAGCACCCAAAGCATTGACTGCTGGGCCTGGGTTGAAATCGACTACATCTGCAAAGAAGCCAGATAATATGATATCATTGTTGTTGTCAATAGCCAATGAAAGCGCTGAACAAGATACGAAATTGGCACTTCCAAAAGTTTTGACCCATTGAAACATACCGCTAGAATTAAGTTTTAAAATAAAAGCATCTTGGTTGCCCAACGGTGATATTGAATTAACAGTAGCTCCAGGGTCAAAATCTACAGGTGAGTCAAAACTTCCAACAATGTATACATTGCCATTGGCATCTGTTTCAATAGCTTGACCACTTGTATAGCCATTGCCTGCTAATGATATAGCACTAACAAAATTGCCGTTTGCATCCAGTTTTTGGATATAAGTATCATAGTTTTGACTGCTTGATGTCAAATTTGCAACGCCTACACCTGGGTTGAAATCAACTGTACCCGTAAATGTACCAATAGTATATACATTGTTTGATGCATCAAGCGCCATAGTGGTCGGTTGTATTTCACTTGAAAAACTTTGTGATCCTGTTGAATTAGCCCAAACATACGATTGTGATTGAGCACTATAAAAACAACAAGCCCAAATCGAAATGAACGAAATTAATGTTTTCATGTTTTTGTTTTTAGGCCCCAAAAGTAGAATAAATTGAGGTGCCAAATATCATTTTTTCAGCTTATTTTTGTCCGCCTCATATGGAGATACAATTAATTAACACAAGCCGAAACCCTACGCCTACATATCAGACTGAAGGTTCAGCAGGTATGGACTTATATGCCAATTTGGAATTCAATGTTAGTTTGAAATCCTTGGAACGTACTTTGGTACCAACCGGTTTGTATATCGCTTTGCCAAACGGATATGAAGCACAAATTCGACCTCGAAGCGGTATGGCTATTAAACAAGGCATAACATGTTTGAATACACCCGGTACCATTGATAGTGATTATCGTGGTGAAATAAAAGTTATTTTAATTAACTTATCAAATGAAGAACAACTCATTAAACATGGTGATCGGATAGCGCAAATGGTCATTGCCAAATATGAAAAAGTTAATTTTACGCTAGTAACCCAACTTCCTGATACCGAAAGAGGTGCCGGTGGATTTGGAAGTACTGGCGGGTAAATTCCAAAAGCTGAAATGACAAATTTAAAAATCCAAAATACCAAAATACAAACTCCAAACCTTCAAAATCTCAAACCTTTAAACCTTAAAAAACAAACTAACTAATCATGAATATCATAATCCCAATGGCCGGTATGGGCAAGCGAATGAGACCACACACAGTCACTACCCCAAAACCTTTGATTCCCATAGCTGGTAAACCTATGGTACATCGCATTGTAGAAGATATTGTCAATACAACTGATCAAAAAGTAAATGAAATAGCATTTATTATTAGTCGTGCATTTGGTGCTGAAGCTGAACAGAATTTAGTTGCAGTTGCGGAAAAATTTGGTGCTAAAGGAAAAATATTTTACCAAGATACGCCTTTGGGTACAGCACATGCTATTTTGTGCGCGCAAGAATGTTTGGATGGTAATGTGTTTATTGCTTTCGCAGATACCTTATTTAAAGCTGCTTTTTCGATTGATACACAAAAAGATGCAATCATATGGACTCAAAAAGTAGACGATCCATCTGCATTTGGTGTAGTGAAAATGAATGCGGAAGGTATTATTACCGAATTTGTAGAAAAACCACAATATTTCGTGTCGGATTTGGCCATTATTGGTGTTTATTACTTCAAAGACGGTCAAAATTTGAAACAAGAATTGCAATATTTGATAGACAGTGATATCAAAATGAAAGGGGAGTATCAGATTACTGATGCGATGGAAAACATGAAACAAAAAGGTGTTAAATTTTATTCCGATCAAGTAGAAGAGTGGCTTGACTGTGGCAATAAAGATGCAACATTATATACATTGGAACGTGTACTTGAAATCAAAAAGGAAACAGAATCATTGAGACACAGCTCAGCTGTTGTTGAAAATAGTACAATTATTGATCCATGTTTTATTGGTGAAAATGTCCGAATTGCAAATGCAGTTGTAGGACCTTATGCATCACTAGAAGCGAATAGTTGTGTTGAGAATGCAATTGTGAGTTATAGCATAGTTGGCAACCATTCTTCTGTTAAGAATTCTGTAATTAAAAATTCATTGTTAGGAAATTATGTAAATTGCCAGTCGAAACCCGAAGAGTTGAGTCTAGGGGATTACTCATTCAAACAATAATGACCAAAAAAGGAATAATCTTACTGATGCTTTATGTTGGCGGACTCACTGCCTGCAATAGCTATAAAAAAATAGAGAAAAAAAATGCAGATACTCTACCCAAGACATCTTCATCTAAGCAAAGTCAATCGCAAGAGTCGAAGCTGTTTTTCGATGCCGAAAAAGCCCGACTACTTGGCGATACGAAATTAGCTTACTCGCTTTACATTGCATTTGTGGAGTCATTTCCGTCTAATGCGACAGCGCGCTACAATTTAGCTCGTCTGCAATATCAACGTCAAGATTTGCTTGGCGCCGAAAAAAATGCACAACAAGCTGTAAACCTGCAGCCAGACAATAAGTATTTTATAGAATTGTATGCAGAGATGCTTTTGTATTTAAAAAAGAATTCTCAAGCAGAGGCTTTACTCAATACATTAGTACAAAAACATCCTGATGATGAAGATTATTTGTACAGGCAAGCCATGTTTTTTGTCAAGGGAAAGGAATACGATAAAGCCTTGAAAAGCTTAGATCAACTCGAGTCCAAAACTGGATTTAATGAAGATATTATTTTAAAGAAAAAATCTATTTATGCTTTACAAGGCAAAACGGATTTGGCCATTCAAGAATTGAAAAGATTACAAGAAAGTAATCCTCAATCTGTTGAATATCCAATGATGATGATAGAGGTGTATGAATCCGCTGGACAAAAAGAAAAAAGTACGAAAATTATTGAAGATTTAGAGCTCAACTATGGCAATGATCCCAAAGCACAGTATACACTTTCGCAATATTATTTGAATCAGAAAAATTATACCAAGTCAGACCTTTATATGCAAAAGGTGATGAAGAATAAAAACTTGGATCCTGAAACGAAAATTTCATTGATTATTCCTCGTTTGAAAGTATTAGAAGGTGGTACGCAGGAAGACAAAGATTTAGTATTGGAAATGTCTAAAGCTATTGCTGAAGAATCTGCTGATAACAAGGATGCTGTTTCCCTTTATGCTGAAGTGCTTTTGTTTTTAAAACGAAACGATGAAGCCTTGGTTGAATTTAAGAAAGCTCTTAAATTAGATCAGTCTAAATTTCAATCTTGGAATCAAATCATTTCAATTTATTTAGACAAGCAACAAATGGATAGTGTTGTTGCCTATGCAGATAAAAGTATTGCTGTGTTTCCAAACAATGCCTTGCCATATTTTTACAAAGGGATTGCACTTGTGCAAGCTAAAAAACCTGAGCTTGCAATACAGCCTTTGAATCATGCCTTGGATTTGGAATCCGAAAATCAAGCATTAATTGCACAGCTTTACGCAACATTAGGTGATGTTTACAATACACAACAAAATTATTCATATAGCGATAGTTGTTTTGAAAAGGCTTTAAAAATTCAGCCCGATGATGCATCTACATTAAATAATTACGCCTACTATTTGTCTGTTCGAAAAATTAAATTATCTGATGCTGAACGCATGTCAAAAAAGTCTTTGGAGCTTATGCCAAATTCTAAATCATTTTTAGATACTTATGGATGGATATTGTATCAACAAGGTAATTATACAGAAGCAAAGATATACATTGAAAAAGCTATTGCAGCTGCAGGTGATGATGATGGTACATTGCTAGAGCATCTTGGTGATGTATATTTTAAGTTAAATGAAACAGAAAAGGCAATAGAATATTGGAAAAAAGCAAAGTCAAAAGGCGAGGATAATCCACTTTTGTTAAAGAAAATTTCGGAGGGTAAATTATATGAGTAATCAAAAAATAATTCTGCTGATTGTAAGTCTTTTTTTGGGAAGCTGTAATTTCGTAAGACCATTTTTTATTAAAAATACCAAAAAAGAAGAGCGAAAAGAAAATCGTGCTGAAAGAAAATCAACTCGAAAATCTGTAAAAGGTAACCTTGTAACTGTTGTGATTGATAGTGCAAGTTTAGTCAAAAAAGATTCGTTGAAATTGAAATTTAGCGATACATCACTTGCAAGAACGATTATTGATTTTAAAAAAATATACTATAAAACCTTTCAGTGTAAAGCAAAAATGCATGTCGAAACTGAAGATAAAAAGCAAAGTTTTACAGCCAATTTTAGAATGTTGCATGGTGAAAAAATTTGGGTTAGCATCAGTGCGCCACTTGTTGGAGAAGTGGCGAGGGTTATCATTTCGCCAGACAGTGTGAAAGTTACAGATAAGTTTAATAAAAAATACTATTTGTATTCTTACAGCGACATTCAGAAAATCATTAATATTCAAGTTGACTTTTTGATACTTCAAGAATTGATTATAGGAAATGCTATGGCTACTGATGGGTATATAACGGATATTAAAGAATTAGGACCTCTGAGTACCATTTTTATTAAAGGCTTTGATTATACAAATCAACTCACTTATAACAAAGCGGATAGCACCCTGAAGCAACTTCAGTTACAAACTGTACGTGCTGTCTCTACAAGTTCTATTTTGATTGCCTATAGTCAATACCAATTTCAAGATTTAAGGTATTTTTCTACCGCTAGAACTTATCATATTCAAGATGTAAAAGGAGCAGCTGAATTGTCGATGGATATTGATAAATTTGCGTTTGACCTTGAAATAGATTTTCCATTCTCCATTCCAGCAAGCTATAAAATGCAACAATAGCAAATCCATTGTTGTTTCGAATTAAACTATTTTGTTGAAATCCTTTTTTGATAGTCGATAACATGTACTTTTGTGACAATGACGACTTGGGGTAGAATATGGCTC
>JBILCF010000243.1:0-3042 GCA_044353325.1 Chitinophagaceae bacterium
TTTTTAATCAATCAGATTTTGATTGGGCCAAAAAAAATGCGCTCCATACTTCAACTCAATGTGTACTTTATCTTCAACCCGAATGGAGTAAAGAAAAACAAATGCTTCCTTTGATGACCGATTTCATTCAAAACAATCCCTCTTGGAAACTTTCTTTACAGATACACAAGTATATGGGTGTTCGTTAGTCAAACCCATAAATATTCTTTAAAGCTTTTGAAGCAAGGCCAATAAAATCTAATATTTCAATTATATTTGCTCACCTTAAAAAAATTATATGTTCGAAACGCTCAAACATACCATACTTAATCCGCAGTGGTATATCGAAATTGGTGGTTTATATATGTTATTGTTTGTCATTTTTGCTGAGACAGGCTTGTTTGTTGGTTTTTTCCTCCCTGGTGATTCATTGCTTTTTGTAGCAGGTATTTATGCAGAAGAATTAGGTGCTGAATTTTTTGGTCTACATTATATCGTCATAATGATTTTAATTTCTCTCGCTGGTATCCTGGGTAATTTTGTCGGGTATTGGTTTGGAAAAAAATCTGGCCCAATGTTATACAAAAAAGAAGATTCGTTTTTCTTTAAAAAGAAACACTTACAAACTGCGAAAAATTTTTATGATAAAAATGGTGCATTAACTATCATCGCTGCTCGTTTCATCCCAATTGTTCGAACTTTTGTTCCTATTGTAGCTGGTATGGTTAAAATGGATCATAAAAAATTCACATTGTACAATATAATAGGATCATTTGCATGGGTTTTTTCTATGATGTTGGCAGGATTGTTTTTAAGCAAGCAATTTCCTTGGATTAAAGATCGTTTGGAAATCATTGTTGTTGTTATCATTTTAGTAACGACTTTACCTGTTATAATTAAATTTGCACTTGGAGGCAAAAAAGAAGATTACAACGACGAGCCTGAGGTTGTATAAATTTATACCTACATCCAATAAACTGAAGTATATTTATTTTTTCTTTTAAAAATGAATTCAAATTTGGTTTTATGTCGAAACAATCAAAAATTCTAAGCATACCTGTATTGGTTGCAGCTTTAGGTTATTTTGTTGATATTTATGATTTAGTATTATTTAGTATTATTCGTGTACCTAGTCTTACCGCTTTAGGACTAAGCGGTACAGATCTTGAACAAAAAGGTTTATGGTTGCTCAATATCCAAATGATTGGTATGTTGATTGGCGGTATAGTTTGGGGTGTCTTGGGCGACAAAAAAGGTCGATTATCTGTTTTATTTGGTTCAATTGTATTGTATTCACTTGCCAATATTCTAAATGCGTATGTTGAAAATATTACCCAATATGGCATTCTACGTTTTCTAGCAGGCGTTGGATTAGCTGGTGAATTAGGTGCGGGAATTACACTCGTTTCAGAAATTTTAAAAAAAGAAGATCGTGGTTGGGGCACTACAATTGTAGCTACAGTAGGTGTTTCAGGAGCTATTTTAGCTGGTATTCTAGGCAACTCTATACCTTGGACCACTTGTTATATCGTTGGTGGTGTTTTGGGACTTTCACTTTTATTGATGCGTGTCGGTGTATTCGAATCAGGACTTTATAAAGCAAGCAAACAAGTTGGCCATAAAATGGGCAGTTTAAGCTTATTGTTCAGCAAGCGAAGTCGAGTTTTTACATATATCAAATGTATTTTAATTGGTTTACCCATATGGTATACTATTGGTATTTTAATTACATTAAGTCCTGAATTGGGTCGAGAACTAGGTATTCAAGGCACTATCAAACCAGCCTTGTCTATTATGTTTTGCTATACTGGTGTAACATTGGGTGATTTAACTTCTGGGATTATGAGCCAACTTTTAAAAAGCAGAAAGAAAGTATTGCAATTATTTGTGGCTGCTACACTTTTGATGGTCATAGGGTATTTTTATATGGATGGCGCAACTGTTGAACAATTTTACATTCTGTTTGTTATACTTGGATTCGCCGCCGGTTATTGGGCAGTATTGATTACTACAGCTTCAGAACAATTTGGGACCAATATTAGGGCTACAGTAACCACTTCAGTGCCTAACTTTATTCGTGCAGCACTTGTACCCATTACCATCGTCTATTCTATGTTGCAAGGATTAGGTATTCATAAACTCAATAGTGCTATGTATACAGGAATTGCATGTTGCGTTATTGCTTTTATCGCAGCATCAATGCTCAAAGAATCGTTTCACAAAGAACTCGATTATCACGAGACAAATGAATAAATCTGCCAGTTATTTTGTTGTTGTATCGTAATCAATGACGAAAAACATTAAATCGAATTTTATTTATTTACTTTTGCATTCCTCATTATCATTTTTAAAACGAAACAAATCATTGCTATGAAAAGAGTATATAATAATATTGTTGAAACCATTGGCAATACGCCCATGGTCAGATTAAATAGCATAACGAAAGATTTTCCTTGCCCTGTCTATGCTAAAGTTGAATATTTCAACCCTGGCAATAGTATCAAAGATCGAATAGCATTAAAATTGATTGAAGATGCTGAAAAAAGCGGTAAATTAAAACCTGGGGGAACAATAGTAGAATGTACAAGCGGAAATACTGGCATGGGCTTAGCGCTTGTTGGCTTAACCAAAGGCTACAAATGCGTATTCACACTTGCTGATAAAATGAGCCGTGAAAAAGTTGATATTCTTCGCGCCATGGGCGCTGAAGTACATGTCTGCCCTACCAATGTTGAACCAGAAGATCCTCGTTCATATTACTCCGTGGCTGCTCGCATAGCCAAAGAACGCGATGGTTGGAATCCAGACCAATACAATAATTTATCGAATCGCGAAGCACATTATTTGTCTACTGGCCCAGAAATTTGGGATCAAACAGATGGTAAAATTACCCATTATGTTGCTTCAACTGGTACTGGTGGTACTTTAGTAGGTACAGGAATGTATTTGAAAGAAAAAAATCCAAATGTTCAAGTTTGGGGAATTGACCCAGCAGGTTCTATTTTAAAACACTGGTTTGAAACAGGTGAAATTAAACCCGAACTGGCTTCTGTATATGCTGTA
>JBILCF010000244.1:0-3028 GCA_044353325.1 Chitinophagaceae bacterium
CAAGCCCTGTCCATATGTAGTCAAGTATAAAACATTTCTATTAGAGTCAAATACTACCTTGTTTATTCCTACCAATTTCGAGTTTTCACGAACAAATTCTGGATTCTCAAATCTGTTATAAACTGTGTTGAAATACAAAAAATCCATCCATGCAGAAGCTATAAAAATATTCTGATTTTTGTCAAGTCCAATACTGTTTAGTTTAAATTCTTCTGGATTAGGACTATAATAAATAAAATAATCATTCAATGCAATATCATAACGCACCACAGTGCCATTGTCTGCAAATAAGTATATGTTATTTCTGATTTTACACATATCAAACATATCACTGAACACATCATCCTCGTCTAATTTTGGCCCTTCTTTAATTAAGGAAAAATCTTTGACATTAATCAAAACTAGCTGACGAGATTTGGTATACACCCACAATTCGTTGCTGGAATTACGAGTAACCCATTGAGGTTTAAATCGATTGAATATTTCAGGACGAATTATTTTCTGGGTTTGACAATCAAAAACAGAAAATCCAACTCTGGTATACAAATACAAATGTTGGTTATAATCGGAATACACTCTGTTGATAGCTGAAGACGGCAAAGACGTTGAGTCGCCAGGTTTGTGTGAAAAGACTTTAATACTAGACCCATCAAATCGATTTAGTCCATCAAATGTACCAACCCAAATAAAACCTTTATTATCTTCTGTAATATCTGTCACAACAATCTGAGATAAACCATTGTCAAGGTCAATATTTTTAAGATACAACTTCTTTGGATCAAACGTAGCATGACCAAATAAGGGGCAAATAACCATAACTAATACCCAAATCGATATGTAAAAAAGTCGCTTCAAAAGGCTTTAAAATGGCTAATATAAATTGAAATTAATCTATAACAATAGAAATTGAGAATGTGGGCAGTTTTTAGCGGTAATAGGTGCATTTAGAGGAATAAATGGTAAATTTACACCCTTTAGATGTTATAACAATACAATGAGTACGAGCGAAAATACTATATTAGGCCTTAAATTACCTACAGACCCTCGATGGGTCAATCTTGCAGAAATATCATTAGATGACATCCTGTCCGACCATGCCTACTGCGAACAAAAAGCGGCTAGTCATTGCATTAGTCTGATACAAAAATACCCCGAATACACTCGCCTCGTCGATGAGCTTTCGCCTATTGTCACCGAAGAATGGGGACATTTTCGTATGGTCTTATCTGAAATAAAAAAGCGCAACCTAACACTAGGTCCACAACGTAAAGATGAATATGTCAATGCGCTCAATAAGCATGAACAAAAAGGCGGTAGTCCCGAGGGGCGTTTTCTTGACCGTCTGCTCATATTCGGACTGATAGAAGCCAGGAGTTGCGAACGCTTTCGATTGCTCAGCGAAAACCTCGAAGATGCCTATCTTAGAGAGTTTTACCGCAAATTTATGATATCGGAAGCAGGCCATTATCGTTTGTTTCTCGACCTTGCCAAAGAGTATTTCCCAGAAGAAAAAGTACTCATGCGTTGGAAGGAATTACTTCAAATAGAAAAGAAAATACTAGCCGATATGGAGGTTAGAGGTGATAGAATGCATTAAATTTGAGATGTGAGTTAAAAGATGTGAGATAAGAGATGTGAGTTGTGAGTTGTTAGTTGTGAGTTGCGAGATAGAAATTTGAAGTTATTATTCCTTTTTCTCTGTTAAAACTCTATCCCCTCTCCTTTTCAGTCACAATTCTCTCTTTTTCTCTCTAAAAACTCTATTTTCTCCCTGTTCTCTCTGCGATTAAAAATCTCCATTTCCTCCGTGGTAAAAACTCCACTCTATCTATGGTAAAAAACCTCCATTATCTCAGTGGTAAAAAAAACGTTCCATACTAAAGAGTTTAGATTTTCGAATTACATTTGCACCATGAATCCAAACAGACACCTCATGACGCTCGATGAGTTTACCATTTATCAAACTCGTCAATTTCCAAATGCTACAGGCGAACTTTCTACACTCCTCCGCGACATCGGATTAGCTTGTAAATTCATCAACAAACAAGTCAACAAAGCAGGTTTAGTCGATATACTCGGTGCACATGGCGCTGTCAATGTACAAGGCGAAGAGCAAATGAAACTTGATGTATTTGCCAACGAAGTCTTGATCAATGTCTTACAAAATAGCAGCGAATGCGCTGGAATAGCATCCGAAGAAAACGACGAATTTGTAGCTTTTGACGATGCACATTCTGTCAATTCAAAATACGTGGTCATGTTCGACCCTTTAGATGGATCTTCCAATATTGATGTCAACGCTTCTATCGGTACTATATTTTGTATATACAAACGCGTCAGCCCACTTGGCAAACCATGTACTGAAGCCGATTTTCTGCAAAAAGGCAAAAACCTTATGGCAGCTGGTTATGTTATATATGGTTCTAGTACCATGTTGGTATATGCTACACGTTTGGGCGTCAATGGATTTACACTCGAACCTAGTGTAGGCGAATTTTGCTTGTCGCACAAAGACATGAAATGTCCTGAAAAAGGAAAAATATACTCCGTGAACCAAGGCAATACCAACAAATTTGACGACAAGCTCAAAGCCTATTTGGAATATTGTATGGAAGAAGACAAAGAAAGTGGACGACCATATTCGCATCGCTACATTGGTAGTATGGTTGCCGACTTGCACCGTACGCTCATTAAAGGTGGATTGTTTATGTACCCGGCCGACAAAAAAAATCCGAATGGCAAACTCCGTTTGATATACGAATGCAACCCTATGAGTTACATCATCGAAATGGCTGGCGGTATTGGCACTACAGGTACACAATCAGTGCTCGATGTTGTACCTACCGAATTGCACATGCGCGTTCCTATATTTATAGGTTCCAAAAAAATGGTAGAAAAAGCCGTTGAAATGACACAATAATTATACACATAACTTTTTAGAAAAGCCTTCGCATTGAGTGAAGGCTTTTTTATGTATAACTATATCATTGTTTCAAAGAATAGAAGATGATACACTGCGAACATTTTT
>JBILCF010000245.1:0-3019 GCA_044353325.1 Chitinophagaceae bacterium
TCAAGTTCACCCAACAAGATGTATAGGCTATTCAATGATGTTGTCGCCTTTCTATATTGCATTTGGATATGGAAAGTTGTTTATCATTCTTATTCAGGTTGTTCAACATATGCTGTTGTGCTTGACATTTATCCTCATTTTCACTTTAATCAAAAAACACGCTAATCAAAAAATAGCATGGTTTAGTTATATTCTATTGTTGTTGAATGTTTCCTATTTTATTTATGGGTTCTTCGTTCTCACCGAAGTTCCACACCTTTTTTTAATTGTATGTGGTATTTTTTATTTTGATCAATACCTGACAAGCAGACAGCAAGCTGTTTTGCTTAAATCGTTTTTGGCAATATGCTTGGCTACCTTATTTAAGCCAGGTTTTGTTTATTTAGCTGTTTTAAGTTTTTTGGCAATTTTAATTTTCTTTATTTTCTATAAAAAAAACATCAAGTTGCCCATTTATTTAATTCTGATATTGAGTCTTACTTTAGGTCTACAAATGACCTTGATGAAGATGACATATCAAACCTTTAAGCTCAGTTTTATTGATGACATTACAACTTACCGCTATTTAAATACTTCTGTTTTGGCTAATGATTCACACACAGATTGTGTCAATTTAATGCAACAAAGAGATACAATTTTTAATCAGCCTCGTTATGGATTACATACTGCTGAGAGTTTGCATGATTTTCATCAATTGGTTAGTCAGGAAAGTAAACTTTTGCGTGAAAAGATGCCTTTAAGTGTTGTGGCAGCATTTTTTGAAAATATTTTTTCAAATGTTCATACTGGAAATAAAATCATTCTTGAATGGCCGCTAAACTCAAATCTTGAACCCGCAACCGCCAAACGTTGGTACGATATATCTCGTATTTGGAATATGTTGTTAAGTATTTTGTTGATACTAAATGGATTTATCGTGTTGTTTGTATTTGTAAGAAGAAGAAAAATGGAAAGCACGATTGAAAAACTCAGCTTAGTTCTTTTAGTCTATTGCGGGTATTCATTATTCATTACCGGCGTTACCTATTTCCAAGGAGATCGATTTGCCATTGCTTGGATGCCTTTTGTGATTTTGTTGACTGTATTTCAACTCAAAACCATCTTGACAAAATACAAGCCAATTAAATAATTTCTTTTAGCACATCATTGCTTGAATGTCATTTCAATAGATCCAGTTTTTCATTTTTTGACAATAAAAAAACCCCAAAAAGGGGCTCAATTATTTCGGTGCGGAGAGAGAGGGATTCGAACCCCCGGACCTTTGACAGTCAACGGTTTTCAAGACCGTCGCAATCGACCACTCTGCCATCTCTCCGCTGCAAATATAGGTTACTCCGATGCATAAATAAAAATATTCCTTGAACTATTTTTTAATTAATTTTTATTCTCTTTATGAATGTTGATTTGGCTATTCTTTTCATTTAATAATTCTTGAGTATTACCTCAATATTTATTAAATATTATTTTTTAATTATTCATTCTATGTTCATAAAATCAATATTCAAACATTTTAAACACAATGTAAAACATAAAAAAAGGCTACCATAAGGTAGCCTTTTTTATATAGATATTTTTTAAAATTTATTTAGTCCAAACTGAAGGACCTGCACCAGCTCCACCAAATTCGTCAACTTGTCCGGTTGCTATTGTTGTTACTTTATAATAAACAGACATAACAGCATGTTGATAATAGTGTTGGTTCAATGGATTAGTATCTGTGATATAAGCCCAGCCTTCAACTGTTTTTGTATTATTTACAATGTTTTGTAAAGGAATAGTCAATGTATCTTTGTAGACTACACCATAAGCTTCTGCGCTTACTGGTAAAATGTTTTGAATATTTTTGATAATAACCTCATTTATTTTGGTTCCATTTTCGATACTTATAGAATATTGAGCCGCACTTGACAAACTACCATCCTCATTGACATTATAAATGCCTTTGAATTTATCTCTGGTAATAGTCTCACAATGTTCACCTTCATAACCTGTCTGACAAAGGCAAGTTCCATCTTTACATGTTCCACCATAAGCACAGCTAACTTGCTTGCATTTATCGGGTTCACATGAGTTTAAAACGAATGCCAAAAACAGCGTAAGTGTAGATAAAGCGGTAATTATTATTTTTTTCATACTTTTCATAATTCTTTCGATAGGGTAAATATATAAAATATTTTCTTTTTACAAATCATTTTGATTGAATTCTCTTGAATAAACTAATCAAAAAGCCTAAAATCATCAAGATTGTTCCAATCCATAAGACGTTTATATATGGAAAAAGGATAGCTTTCATGATAATATAGTCATCCATAGCACTCGGTTGTTTGTATTCTATCATAGCTGCATTCTCAGCAGGTAGTATTTTGCTCAAGCGAGTATAGATATTAAAGTCTTTAACAGTATCGTCTAAAATCATTTCTGATTGATTACGCACCACATAAGTCGGATAGGATTCTTGCGTCATTCCTTCTAGGTTGTAAACCTTTAATTTTGCCGATACTGCGATGTCTCCGGTTTGAGGTTTGTAGTTCGAAGACATCTTTTTGGTATCAAATCCTTCAAATATCATAAATCCCGATGCAAAATATATGGAATCCCCAGCTACAACCTTCTTGGTTTTATAGGTGGAAGTATCTTTTACTTTAGATTTGTCTACTGTAGAAGTTACATACGTAAATACGTCATGTGTCAAGTAATGTCTTGTATCTGGACTAGAAATCAATCCCATTTTAGGATTAATCTGCGCATTTGGTTCCAACACAAATTCTTCTTTCACTTTTCCTGTATCCGAATCAAATTTCTGGTATCTTACTTTGTAATAATGGTTCGGTTCGGCAACGGTATCGCCCATATAAGTAATGGTGTATCCGGCCATCGTGACCGGTATTGAACGGAATAAAAGCAAGTTTTCGCGACTTTCTTTTTTGTTTTCTTCTGCCGTTTTTTTGCCCATATCAAAGTCTACGCCCAGTCTGTTTACCGAAATTACTTCTTTGTTGTATGATGATAATATTATTCC
>JBILCF010000246.1:0-3013 GCA_044353325.1 Chitinophagaceae bacterium
GAGTTTGCCACGTAATGTAGCCATATCATAAGAAATAGTACCAGTGATATAAGGAGTAGAATTTACGCTTCCCCATTGTGTACGATAGTTGCTGGATATACGCCAATCGCAATTAACTAAGCCTGTGTTAGCAGGATTTAAAGTCAAAGGCGATGTAAAATACTGTGTAAAGTGAACATCCTGTGCAGTAGCCTGTAGGGCAAAGAAAGCACCAAGAGCTAGTATTAGTTTTTTCATATCTTTATAAAGTTTATATTCTTTTTAATTCTAATTCGTTGTTAAAGGTAAAATGTTTTTTTAAATAAAAAAATACTCTTTCAAAAAAAAGACGAAATAATGACAAAAGAGGTTGGTATCATCCCAAAATGTGTATATGTTGGCATGTTTTTGAGTTTTTCACTGCATTTAAAATGTTTTATTTAGTATTTATGAGATAAAATGGGCTTTCCATTGCCATTATTTTGTTAATTATGAGAAGCTAATCTAAACAATTGGTCTAAAAAACGAGGTCTTATATAGGTGTTTCTTACTTTTGGAGACTCATTTAGATGTACTATGATCAAGTTTATTTTCTATACCTTAATTACTTATGTATTGTTTAAAGTATTTAGGCTTTTTATAGATCCGATGTTCGAAATCAAATCTGCTGTGAAACAACAGTCTAAGCAAACTACACCAAAAGAACCCAAAGTGGCTAAAGAAACAGTACTTGGTGAATATGTGGAATACGAGGAGGTAAAATAAGTTTAGTTTTTAGGTAAAAATATGTCATGCTCCATGGTCATGCCATCTTTCATATGAATGGTATGGATGTGCAGCGATTTTGCAGCTTCGATATGCTGTGGGCTATCGTCTATAAAAAGCGTTTCCTCGGGATCTAGCTTATTTTCGTCCAACACCAGTTCGAAAATGGCTGGATCGGGTTTGCGCAAGCCCACACGATGGGAAAAATATACTTTATCAAAGAAAATTCCCAAATTCGGGTATCCGCAAGTGGTTTTCAACATATCGTTGAATGCTTTTTCATGTATTTCGTTGGTATTGCTCAGTAAGAATATGGAGTAGTGGAGCTGCAATTGTTGCAAAATCTGTAGTCGTCTTAATGGGAAATCGAGCAAAATGCTGTTCCAAGCGGTGATAATATCGTGATGAGATAATTCGACATTCGATTTTTGTTGGATTTGTTTCACAAATTCAGCTTCATCTATTTTGCCTGTTTCCAATAAATCAAACAATTCGACTTGATTTTGTTTAGAATACAAGCCCTCCACATCTTGAATGCCGAGCTTTTTAAATGCTTCAATAGGTCGTTTGTAGTCTATATTGAGTATAACACCGCCTAAATCGAATATAATATGTTTAATACCTTGCATAAAATGAATATAAAACTCAAAAAAACAACATTCTAAGCAACTAAAACAATTTATCATTAAAATAGTATGAGAATGAATTAGAGGAAATTTACAAACTTTGTAAAATGCTGGGTGAAGGTTAATCTCAAGAAAATAAAAAATGAAGAATTTTGAATTAATTTTTTTTTAAACACAATATTATTTACTTTCGCACTCCGAATGAAAATTCTTTCAGAGTTTTCGGGTCCTATAGCTCAGTTGGTTAGAGCATCTGACTCATAATCAGAGGGTCCACCGTTCAAGTCGGTGTGGGACCACAAGCCTTTCAAGAAATTGAGAGGCTTTTTTATTTCATTTTGCATAAAATTTGCATGAAATTCATTCATTTACAAAGCCAAATTGAGGCTTTAATTGATTCAATGTACAATGATTTATTGGTGTATTTGTTTCTTAGACAAAGCAAAAAGCTTCATCACAGTTTGGGTTGATAATACATTAAGTTTAAAGTTTTATTTTTTACCTTAATACGCCTTAAATGTTATGAATCCCGGATCAAAAGAAGATATTATATAAAACATAAATGGAATTATGTAACGAATTATATTTTAGTTCATTTTGTATATTTACTTTTAAGCTAGGGTAACTCAATCAAATCCTTGTTGGAGTTGTTGTGGGATATCCTTCATCAAGTCATCATGTGGGATTCTCTTTTCGTTTTGAGAACTAAATTGATACCGACCAAGTTTATAATGCAACTGGACAATTGGAAAGCGATGTGAAATTAAATCATAAAATTTGAGATTATCTATTAGGTTGTGTAAACTAGTTTAGAGTTGACATCTCGGCCATTGTATTTTTCCTCACTTACTATACTTTGTGAGGGATGATGTTTTGTGGTGACACGAACCACGGCGGTAAAGAATTCAACTAATATTAAATTGTACTTATATGATATAAGTCATACTAAGTTTAACATTTTGTACGTTAAATTTGTTTAAAATATATTCAATACAAAAGTTCTTAACTACCTTCTCTATACTCCTATTCATTACATATGCAGGCTATGGTTAAGGTGCAGTTTTTAATTGGGCTCAAAACTATACAACCCCAATTGACAAAATAGAACTAGACTCACTATCCAATATTTATAGTATAGGATGGAGGAATCAGTCAAAGATTTCAATACCTTTTTTTAAGGTATATTTTGAATCAAAAGATAATACAATGGCATACCCAAGGTAATATTTACAGGGAATGTAACTGCTAGAGCCATAGGTAGAAATAAACCTGGATTTGCTTTAGGTACTGTTATTTTCATGGCAGCTGGAACTGCAATGTAGGATGCACTTGCAGCTAAAATAGCAAACATAAATCTGTTGGGAATATCAGCAGTGACAACCGAGCTCAATATTGCAACTATACTTCCATTAATCAACGGAATGAAAAATGCAAAAAGGATTGGAAACCATCCGTATGAAAAAAATGCTTTGAGTTTTTTACCACTAACGATACCCATATCGAGAAGAAATATCGCCAGAAATCCTTTGAATAAATCATTTGTAAATGGCTTGATACCTTCAGCTTGTTTGGCATTGGCCATAAAGCCTATCAATAAACTTCCCAAAATCAGTAAAACACTACCATTGGTCAATGAGTGTTTG
>JBILCF010000016.1:0-24036 GCA_044353325.1 Chitinophagaceae bacterium
ATAAGACATATTTGTCACGTTAGCGGTATTCCAATTGCCTATAGGTTGATTGAAATTTGATGCATTAAAAAATACATAAGACATATTTGTTATGTTAGCTGTATTCCAACTACCAATATTTGATGGTCCATTCAATACTGTGCAGGATTTAAACATACTATTTATGCTCGTAACTGCACCTAAATCGGGCAAATCAATTGCTGTGCAATTTAAGTTGTTACAACCGTAAAATGCGTATTCCATTGAATTCCAATGCACACCTCCCCACTGTTGAACATCTATTAATCTGCTTTTATCACTTCCAAAATTGATATGAATCCTATTAAAATGAGCCGTATCGATTGACAATCGTATCATTGTTCCTGCAGGTAAGCCAGTAATAGTAGCTGTGGCACCCGTAAAAGTTCCTGATCCATTCGTTCCAGCAGGAATAGTTTCCCAAGTATAATTTACTACACCTGTTGTGCCTACACCAAAACTAATTTGAGTAGGTCCAGAACCTGGTATCGACAAATCCCACTTTGTAATAAACGGCTGTGCAACTGCATCCAAAGAAAGTAGGAAACAAAATGTCAGTAGTAGTTTGGTAAAATTGTTCATAGAATGCAGATGTTGGAAAAATCTATGAACGAATTTAATACTTTATGTTTGATAAAAAAACATTCAAGCACGTGTTAACAAACTAAGGAATCATTGCGCAACAACAGCCTCAAATTCTTCGCCAAAAAAAACGCCCGATTCCTCGAACCTTTTTCTTAATTATTTCAACTCTCGTTGTCTTTATTTATAGCATGTCAATATGCATTGTATTGATTCTAATCTAGGAAATAAAATCTATGAAATTATCTGGTGTTATAATTTCAGTTTTCGCATCTGGATACATATTCGTGAAGGCTTTAGTTATTCGGGCTTTTTGTGTTGAGTTAAATTTCATTTCATAACCACGTAAATCATCATGCTCAATTTCTACATAGTCCACTTCCTGCTGTTGCTTACTGCGCCAAAACTTGGAATAGATTGATCGTTCTTTGTAATGATTCATTTTCATTCTCTCTGTAATTGCAAAATTTTCCCACAAAGCACCTGCATCGCTTCTCAATTCAATTGATTTAAAATTATCTATGATTGCATTCCGAATGCCATTATCCCAAAAATATATTTTCTTCATTTTGGTTACTTCTTTTCGATCGTTTGTACTATGGCTTCGTAACCGAAATACCACAAACGATTTTTCCAATAAATCCAAATAGGTCTCTACCGTTTCTGATTTTACTTTTAGTTGAATGGCTAATTCCTGCATCGAAATTTCATTACACATTTGATGTGCTAAGAGCTGAAGTAGCTTATACAACAATTCAGGTTTACGAATATCTTTCCATGCCAATACATCTTTGTATAAATACTGACCTGCCAAGCTTTTGATAAATTTTTCAGCATCCGTTTTATTGTTCACAGCATCGGGATACATTCCATGTACCAAATGCCAATTCAAATTTTCATACAACTGTTTGTGTTGATTGTTATTGTAGATCTCTGTAATCGATAGTGGATACAAATGAAATAAAAAGTGACGCCCCGTCAATGGTTCAAATATTTTATCGGCAATTTCAAGGGCTGATGAACCTGTTGCAAAAATCTGCTTATCCTTGAAATTATCAACCATCAACTTCAGACATAATCCGATATTTTCAATTTGCTGTGCTTCGTCTATCACAATGATTTCATTCTCACCCACTATGTTTCGAAGTTTTACAACCGATAACTCTTCAAATAATTTTTTATTTGCAGGTTCTTCAGCATTAAAATACAATGTATTCTTTTGACTTTTTCTGAGCAAATTTTCTAGCAACGTTGTTTTCCCAACCTGCCGAGCACCAGTTATCACCAATGCCTTCTGCCTAAACATCCATTTTTCGATTGTTTTTTCTAAACTTCTATTGTACAACATAATACAAAAGTACAACTTTTTCCATTGTAATGGAATTTATAATACTTATTTTTCCACTATACTGGAATTTATAAGAGTTTTTTATAGAGATTTTTTTATGAAAGTTCATTGGATTCAAAAAAAACGCCCGATTTCTCGAGCGCTTTTCTTTTTTTTAAAATTATTTTCCGTGACACTGTTTATACTTCTTGCCACTACCACAGGGACATAAATCGTTGCGTCCTATCTTCGGTTCTAAATTTCTGATAGGTTCTTTTTTGACTGGCGTAGGATCATAATAGTCGTTTTCGTTTGCCGCATAATCTTCTCCACGTTCTTCTATTTCTTCTCTATTGGCAATCATATGACTCATGTCTGTTTTCTCTATTTCAGCTTCTTGTATATCTTGCTCTTGTTGCATTGGTATACCACTACGCATCAAGAATGAAACTATGTGCTTGTTGGTTTCGCCTATCATTTCTTTGAACAAATTGAATGCTTCAAATTTGTAAATCAACAATGGATCTTTTTGCTCGTAGCTCGCAAGTTGCACACTTTGTTTCATCTCATCCATTTGGCGCAAATGTGTTTTCCAAGCTTCGTCTATCAAAGCCAATGTAATCTGACGTTCTACCGCACTAATCAATTCTTTACCACCTGATTCTACCGTAGGTCTCAATGGCGTCACGATTTGTATACCGCGTATACCATCTGTAAACGGTACCGCTATATTGTCAACACGATCGCCATTTTGTGCCAATACATTTTGCAATACTGGTGAGGTTTGCTCGCGTATAAATGTTGTTTTGCGTTTGTAAGTATCAATAAGCTGTGCATACAATTTGTCTGCCAATGCATTTACTTCTATTTTCAAAAATTCTTGTTCAGTGATTTCTGGTTCGAAGGCAAAATCGCGCAAGACTTCAATTTTAAAGTCTTCGTAATTTCTGTTTGTATCAAACTGAGTAGCTATCAATGTACAACTATCATAAAATGCATTGTCCAAATCAAGCGCCAAACGCTCGCCAAATAAGGCATTGCGACGACGCGTATAAATCACTTCACGTTGTGAGTTCATCACATCATCGTATTCCAACAAACGTTTACGTATACCAAAGTTATTTTCTTCTACTTTTGTTTGAGCACGTTCAATTGATTTTGTAATCATGCTGTGTTGGATAACATCACCATCTTTGTGGCCAAGTTTATCCATCCATCCGCTTAGTTTATCGCTACCAAATAAACGCATCAAATCATCCTCAAGCGATACAAAAAACTGCGAGCTACCTGGATCACCTTGACGACCAGCACGACCACGCAATTGTCTATCTACACGTCTACTTTCGTGACGTTCGGTACCTATAATAGCCAAACCACCAGCAGATTTAACTTCTACACCTAATTTAATATCCGTACCACGACCAGCCATATTGGTTGCTATCGTTACAGCACCGGTCAAACCAGCTTCTGCTACGATTTGAGCTTCACGCGCATGTTGTTTGGCGTTCAATACATTGTGTGGTACTTTGTCGAATGTCAGCATTTTGCTAAGCAATTCTGATACTTCTACAGATGTCGTACCTACTAGTACTGCACGACCTGCTTCACGAAGTTTTTTCACCTCTTCTATGACAGCTCTATACTTTTCGCGTTTGGTTTTGTAGACGAGGTCTTGTTCATCTTTACGTATGATATCTACATTGGTAGGTATGTTCGTTACTTCTAGTTTATAGATTTGCCAAAACTCACCTGCTTCTGTTTCAGCTGTACCCGTCATACCAGCCAATTTGTGGTACATACGGAAATAGTTTTGCAAAGTCACTGTAGCAAAAGTTTGTGTTGCAGCTTCTACATCTACATTTTCTTTAGCTTCAATCGCTTGATGCAATCCATCGCTGTATCGACGGCCATCGAGTATACGACCAGTTTGTTCATCTACAATTTTAACTTTACCATCCATCACTACATATTCTTTGTCTTTGTCAAACAAGGTATATGCTTTCAGCAATTGTTGTATCGTATGAATTCGATCCGCTTTTACAGAATAATCCTGTATCAAGGCATCTTTCAATTTTATTTTTTCTTCTGCCGAATAATTACCTCTATCGATACCCGCTAAGCCAGTACTGATATCGGGCATCACAAAGAAATTAGGATCTTCTGCATTGCTTGTCAGCAATTGAATTCCTTTTTGTGTCAAATCGACTTGATTTTGCTTTTCATCAATGGTAAAATATAATTCAGCATCAACTTTAGGCATATTTTTTTGTTGGTCGGCCAAATAATAATTTTCAGTTTTTTGCAACACTTGCTTGATACCGACTTCACTCAAAAACTTGATCGTTGATGAATTTTTTGGCAAGCCACGGTGTGCACGCAACAATGCAAGACCACCACCTTCTTTATCATCGTTTCCTTCTGCAATTAATTTTTTAGCTTCGATTAAAAAAGCATTTACAACTTTGCGTTGTACATCCACTAAGCGTTCAATACCTGGTTTAAGATAATGAAATTCTTGATCATCACCTTTTGGTACTGGACCAGAAATAATCAATGGCGTACGCGCATCATCAATCAATACACTATCCACCTCATCCACCATAGCATAGTGCAACTTGCGTTGCACCATTTCGTTAGGAGTATGCACCATATTATCACGTAAGTAATCGAAACCAAACTCATTGTTGGTACCGTATGTAATATCAGCTAAATATGCTTGACGACGTGCTTCAGAATTGGGCTGATGCTTGTCGATACAATCTACTGTAAGTCCCAACCATTCAAACAAAGGTCCATTCCATTCACTATCACGACGAGCCAAATAATCATTGACGGTAACAATATGTACACCATCGCCTGCTAATCCATTCAAATAAGCCGGCAATGTAGATACCAAGGTTTTACCTTCACCCGTTGCCATTTCAGATATTTTACCTTCGTGCAAATTATATCCTCCAATCAATTGAACATCATAGTGCACCATATTCCAGGTTACAGGCGAACCAGCAGCTAACCATGTTGTTTTTTGAATGGCTTCATCGCCTTCTATTACAATGTATTCTTTACGTACAGACAAATTTCGATCGAGTTCTGTAGCGGTACTTCGCAATGCCTCATTTTCTTTAAAACGACGAGAAGCTTCTTTGACTGTGGCAAAAGCCTCAGGTAAGATTTCAAGTAAGATAACTTCTAGCTGTTTATCCTTTTCTTTCACCAAGGCATCTACCGCTTTGTATAATTCGCTTTGAACATGAATATCAGCACTTGCTTCAGCTTCTTGTTTTTTGGCATTAATCTGATCTACTATGGATTGTGTATGCGCTTTGATTCGTTGTTTAAAGTCAGCTGTATTTGCTCTAAGTTGATCATTAGTGAGTGAACTATACGATGCAAAATGCTGATTTATTTTATCAATAGTGGGTTGTATTTTTTTGACATCTTTTTCGGATTTACTTCCACCAAAAAGTTTACTTAAAAAGTTTAACATAAATTAATAAAGTTTGTAGCAACTCAAAAGTTGCTGTGAATTTCTTTTTGTATTCAAAAAATGTGCCCACTTGAATATACTGACAAGCTGTCACAAAAGTGTGCAAAGATAAGGAAAAGCTTGGTATTTTAAGTAGATTAGGCTAGTCTTACACCAAAAAAAAAATCTCGCATTACTGCGAGATTTTTTTTTACTATGTTTAAGATTATCTCTCGTATTCGTTACGCATTACACCGTAGAATTGGAATGTTTTCATTTTGTGACCTTTCTCCCAATATTTGTCAGTATCAGTAAACTCAGGAATAGTTACCCAATCCTTAGTTCTGCTTTTGTACCAACGGTATACTGCAATATGATTTTCAGCACGACGAATCGGTGCATAAAATTGTAATGATTTAAGGGTATACCCTTTTTGTTGCATATCACTGTCTGAAGCTTCATCTTCAGCTACACTTGTTTGATCTTTTGTTACAGGGTTTGTCCAACGGTAAACTGCTACGCGATCAGGACCTGGGGTTCTGTATGCATAAAACAACAATGTTTTTTCTTTGTATTTCCACTGTAACAATTGTCCCTCTTGGATTTCTCCTTCAGCAAGGGTAACAAAATTGTTATCAACTGTATTTAACCAGCGATATACTCTAATTAATTCTTGATTTTCTGTCTGAGCTGACGCGCTTACACCTACAGAAAGTAGGGCTACCAATGCAATAATGCTGTAAAATGCTTTTTTCATATAGCTATTTTCTATTTTTCGAAATACAATGATAGTAAATACATTTTTAACTACACAATTTTTTTTTAGTTTTTATCTAAAAGTCGTTTAAAAACAGTCCGATTAACAATTTTGACTGATTTATTTTCTTTTTTGAAAAAAAATATTTATACCTTTAGATTTGATTAACAAGACATATTAAATCTCTTGCAATTCAAAATTTGATATTTTCAACTTTTTAAAACTTGTATTCTTATGGGCGCTTACAACCGAAAAGAATTTTTAAACGAACTTTTGACTGATCCTAGAAAGGAAACATCAAGCTACGATATCAATAAGGATGAAATATTCCTAAAATATTCGAACAAATCATTGCCACTCAAAGTCAAGAAAACTCGAGCCGGGTTGAGTCAATACACTGGTGTTTGGGGCGAAAAGCAGCAAATCCATTTGCTCCGCCGCTTGATGTTTGGTTGCAAACCATCCGATTTAGCTACTATTTCAGGAATGACGATGAGCCAAGCTGTGGACCAACTTATCAATACAGTCCCACCAGTTCCAGCCGCACCGGTAAATTATTACGAAAGTTTGTACCCAGATCCTACTGGGGTTTTACTCAATGCCAGTTGGGTCAATGCACCCTATGGCGATGGCACAGTCAACTACTACCGTGAGCTTTCGTTTAGAGCTTCATGGATGAAAAACATCTTAAACCAAAGTCTCAGTATTACAGAAAAAATGATTTTGTTTTGGCACAATTGTTTTGTCACCGAATCGAATGTAGTAGGCGACAGTCGATTGTTGTATAAATATTTCAATTTATTGCGCACCCATGCCCTAGGCAATTTTAAAGTCTTTGTCAAAGAAATAACCAAAGACCCTATGATGTTGTTTTATTTAAATGGACATTACAACGTTAAAAACTCACCAGACGAAAACTATGCTCGCGAATTGCAAGAGTTATTTACACTTGGCAAAGGCGCAAATATGTGGACCGAAGACGATGTAAAAGAAGTAGCCAAAGTATTGACTGGCTTTAGAGCCAATACTACTACACTCACAACTGCTTTTGACCCTACAAGGCATGAAACTATCAATAAAACTTTTTCTGCATTTTACAACAATACTGTCATCAATGGCCAAACAGGTCCTGCAGGTGAAACTGAATTGGATGATTTGTTAAATATGATTTTTGCTAAAGACCAAATTGTAGCCAAACATCTTTGCCGAAAAATATACCGATTCTTTATTTATTACGATATTGACACAAATATTGAGTCAACCATTATCAGTGGCATGGCGCAAACCTTAATAGCCAACAACTGGGATATTAAACCCGTATTGTTGCAGCTCTTCAAAAGCGACCATTTTTATGATACATTGACAATGGATTGTTTGATACGTACTCCAATGGATTTTTATCTCGGTACAGCACGAACATTTGATGTGCAAATATCACCTTTGATGGATATCGTAGATTATCACAAGGCACATTATGCAATGGCTTCGGTTTGCGAACAAAATGGCATGACACCAGGTAGTCCGCCATCTGTTTCTGGATGGCCTGCATACTACCAAACACCACAGTTTCATCAGATGTGGATCAACTCGGATACATTACCCAAGCGGATGAAAACAACGGACACCTTACTTTCAAACGGAGGATACTGGATTTCGGCAAATTTTCAACTTAAATACGATGTATTGGCTTTTGTAGGTAGTCTAAACACGCCTGCTGATCCGGATGCCGTTGTAAACCAATGTGTAAAATACTTCTTAGCCTTGACCTTGTCACAAACATTAAAAGATGATTTTAAATCCATCTTATTAGGACCTGGTCAAACCAACAATATCTATTGGACCAATGCCTGGAATGATTACATCAACAACCCAGGCAATACAACCTTTGCAGGTATTGTCAGATCACGCTTACGAGACATGCTGACCAAATTATTGCGCATGTCTGAACATTATCTAAGTTAAGCCACATTTATTATCATTAAAAAATTGCTCAATTATGAAGCGTAGAGATTTTCTAAAAATAAGTTCAATGGCCACTTTGGCCTCTACCGTCAACGGAATTCCAGTTCATGCATTTGGCGAAAATGGTTTATTCAAAACCCGAAATTCCAATGGCAATATACTTGTCATCATCCAACTATCGGGCGGTAATGATGGATTAAACACCGTGATACCGTTGGACAAATACAGTGAATTGTCCAATGCACGTTCCAATATTTTAATCAATCAAGCTGATGTATTGAGTCTCAATGGACAAGCCAATACAGGTTTTCATCCTTCTATGACCAAACTTCAACAACTGTTTAACGACGGCAAAATGAATATCATACAAGGTGTAAGCTACCCAGATCCGAACTTTTCACATTTTAGATCGACGGACATCATGTTTAGTGCTTCGGATTCTAGTACCTATGTCGATACTGGTTGGGTAGGTCGATTCATAGATTCGCAATTTCCTGGCGCACCTCAATCATATCCTGATCCTAACTTTTTAGATCCACTATCGATACAAATCGGTTCGTCGGTGTCATCTATATTGACAGGCGCAAATGGATTAAATGGTCAAGCCGTTTCGAGTATTACCAATTTTTATCAAATCGTAAGTGGCACTGTCGATCCTGCACCTGCAACACCCGCTGGTAATGAGTTAACGTATTTGCGCTTTATTTCTCAACAAACACAAGCTTATACTCTTTCGATTCAACAAGCAGCCAACAGTGGCACCAATTTAGCAACCTATCCTGCCAACAATAGATTAGCTGACCAATTAAAAATTGTTGCTCAATTAATTTCTGGCGGACTTAAAACGCCTGTTTACTTAGTTAATTTTGGTGGATTTGATACCCACGACAATCAAGTAGATGCCTTAGACCACAAAGTAGGCGAACATGCCGATTTGCTGTTTAGATTATCCGAAGCCATAGGTGCATTCCAAGAGGATCTCAAACTCATGAACAAGGAAGATAAAGTTACAGGATGCACATTAACCGAATTTGGTCGAAGAATTAAATCCAATGCCAGTGTTGGAACCGACCATGGTTCGAGCGGACCTATGATAGTATTTGGTTCCAAAGTAAATCCTACGATAATAGGCACAAGTCCTAATCTACCTGCCAATGCTACCGCAAGCGACAATATACCAATGCAGTATGATTTTAGACAAATCTACACGACTATTTTGACCGATTGGTTTGGCGTTAATTCTGCTACGTCGACGAGCATTTTAAATGGATACACAGCACCTAATTTGCCGATTTTCAAATATGCAGTTGGTGGCGAAAATGTGACCCAACAATTAACTCAACTTTCCTTGGAACAAAACTTCCCAAATCCAGTTCGAGAACATACCGTTATCCGATTTACAACAAGTGGAGGTATGGTTCAGATATTGTTGTACGACGAAATGGGACGCATGCTTCGCGTTCTCTACGAAAATGATGTACCCGCAGGCACATTTGAAATAGGCGTAGATCGCAATGCCTTACCAGCTGGCAACTACTTCTATCAAATCCATGTAGGCCATCAGAAAATGACAAAGAAAATGGTGATAGTGAACTAAAGACTCTACAACAAAAATTATATTTAGTTGCGTTTATTCTATATAAACGCAACTATTTTTTTTACGCTATGCTTTGCTGTAAATTGCACTCCCAATGAGCGCTACAAACCAAGATATTATCATAAAAGGTGCACGAGTACATAACCTTAAAAATGTAACCGTCACGATTCCTTATAACAAACTCATCGTAGTGACTGGCGTAAGTGGTTCTGGCAAGTCATCACTGACTATGGATACACTTTTTGCCGAAGGCCAACGACGCTATGTAGAGAGTTTGAGTTCCTATGCACGTCAGTTTATGAAAAGCATGCAAAAGCCCGATGTGGATATGATCGAAGGACTTTGCCCTGCCATTGCTATTGAACAAAAAGTAACGAGCCGAACACCCCGTTCGACTGTAGGTTCAATGACTGAAATTATTGATTATTTGCGTTTATTGTATGCCAAAATAGGTCGTACTTTTTCACCAATCTCAGGACGAGAAGTGACCAAACAAGAAGTGAGTGATGTTGTCAATTATATTACCAATTTACCCCAAGGTGTAAAAATAATTATCCTTATTCCACTCCAACATTCAGCGCAGCAAAATATAAATTATTACTTAACTGATTTAGTTCAAAAAGGCTACACACGTTTGTATGATATAGTTCAAAAAAAATACATTCAAATCGAAGAATGCATCGAAGAAAATACAACATTAGATTTTACGAATACGTATATTCTAATTGATCGTATCGTGAGCAGAGCATTCGAGCACGATGAAGTACATCGCATTTCGGATAGTATACAAACTGCCTTCGATGAAACCAATGGTGATGTATATCTTGAATTGGACGAAAAACAACAAGTTCACTTTTGCAACCGATTCGAACTCGATGGCATGCGTTTTGAAGAGCCTTCGCCTACATTTTTTTCATCCAATAATCCCTATGGTGCATGCCCAGAGTGCGAAGGCTTTGGTATGGTTCTCGGTATAGATCCTTCACTGGTCATTCCCAATAAGAATCTTTCTGTTTATGATGGTGCTATAGCCTGTTGGAATGGTGAAAAAATGAGCGAATGGAAAACACATTTTATACACGAAACCAAAGGTAAGTTTCCAATACACAGACCCATTAAAAATTTGACCAAAGAAGAATATTCGCTATTATGGAAAAGCGCGAATGGCATAGATGCCTTTTTCCAAATGGTGCAGGAGAATTTGTATAAAATTCAATACCGTGTGATGCAAGCCCGATACAGAGGCAAAACAACTTGCACTTCATGTGGTGGCTCTAGAATTCGTAAAGATGCTTTGTATGTCAAAATCAATAATACACATATCGGCGAACTTCTTGATATGCCCATTGACGCCTTACATCAATGGTTAAAATCCATAACATTGAATGAGCATGATCAACATATTGGCAAGCGTATTTTAACGGAACTTAATATTCGACTAGAGACCTTGCTAGATGTAGGCTTGCATTATCTTACGTTAAACCGAACTGCTAATACATTGAGTGGTGGCGAAAGCCAACGCATTCAATTGACACGCGTTATAGGAAGCAACTTATCGGATAGTTTATATATTTTGGACGAGCCAAGTATAGGATTACACTCAAGAGATACCAACCGATTAATTAAAGTACTTAAGAGCTTACGCGATTTAGGCAACACGGTCATTGTGGTAGAGCATGATGATCAAATCATGCGGGAAGCAGATTACATCATTGACGTAGGTCCATTTGCTTCACACCTCGGCGGTGAAATAGTTGCAACAGGAACGTACAAGGAAATTTTGAAAAATAAAAAAAGTTTGACTGCACAATATCTCAATGGCGACATGGTTGTGGGCACTGCACACACCCCTCGAAACGTGGTGAACAAAATCACACTAACCCATTGCAGACAACATAACCTGAAAGATATTACTGTGAGCTTTCCGCTCAACATGCTTTGTGTTGTAACAGGTGTAAGCGGTTCGGGCAAAACGACATTGATCAAACATATTTTATACCCTGCATTAAAAAATGCAAAAGACGATTATAGCATCAAGCCAGGAGAGTTTGGCGAATTGCTTGGTGATGTAAAAGCCATACAGCAAATCGAAATGGTAGACCAAAATCCAATTGGTAAATCTTCGCGGTCAAATCCTGTAACCTATATCAAAGCATACGACGAAATACGCGCACTGTATGCCAGTTGCAAATTGTCCAAAATACGCGGCTATACAGCAGGTCATTTTTCGTTCAATGTTGACGGTGGACGATGTGATGAATGCAAAGGCGAAGGTGAAACTGTTGTAGAAATGCAGTTTTTAGCTGATGTACATTTAACCTGCGAAAGCTGCAAAGGCAAACGCTTTAAAGCCGAAGTACTTGAAGTACAATACAAACAAAAAAACATTAACGATATACTCGAATTGAGTGTCGATGAAGCGCATGCTTTTTTTAAAGATGATAAAAAAATAGCGGACAAACTGAAACTTCTAGCCGATGTTGGTTTAGGCTATATCAAACTAGGTCAATCCTCTGATACTTTAAGTGGTGGTGAAGCACAACGTGTCAAACTAGCTTCATTTTTAGACAAGAGTTTCAACAACAAAAAAATTCTATTCATCTTCGATGAGCCTACTACAGGTCTTCATTTTCATGATATCCAAAAACTATTGACTTCGTTTCAAGCTTTGATAGAAAGCGGACATTCTATACTCGTCATTGAGCACAATCCAGATGTTATTCGCAATGCAGATTGGGTTATTGATATTGGCCCAGAAGGCGGAAATGAAGGTGGACAAGTAATGTTTGAAGGCACGCCAGTAAAACTTAAAAAGGAGAAAAAGGGCTATACCGGTAAATATTTATAAAGCGAACTTTAGTGCGGCTTATATGCTGCTTCGCGCAATAAAATTTGACTGTCAGTTTTATCAGCAAGCAGGTCTGTCCATTTTTTTTCTGGGTGTTCCTCTAAGTATTTTCGCACTATTTGCCAACCAATAAAAGTACCAATATTCCCTGGCGACTCTGGTGGCATCCCAGTAGAGGTAGGCCCATCATTGACATAGCGTAAAATTTGTTGCCAATGCGTAGAGTACAATAATTTTTGCTTCGCAAAATAGCTCCATATCATACCTTCATTGCCTTTGCACCATTTCAATTGCGCAGGCGTATATCCAATCAACAATTCTTCTTTTTTGTCAGGCATAGTATATTCCAAAAACAATTGCTCTTTTCCTTTAATAATCATCAAATCCAATAAGGTTTTTCCTTCTGCATTAAATTCGTACATATCTTCATAAATAGCTTTCGCTGCATTGACAGGAATATATTCTCGCTCGCAGCGTTCAATTTGATACTGTGGTATTTGCACCGAAGCATAAAAAGGATATTGTTTTCCCAAATACATATCCAAACCAATACCCACTGCACTGTCGACAGTAACAGCACTCCAAAAATTTAATCCAGTGGTGAAATAATACACAGTACCCAATTTTTTTTCTGGAAAATAATATTTAATGTGTTTAAACAAATCTAGCAGTTCTGCATCGATAGCCTTCACATCTGGAAACTGATGAAATACAGTATCGAACAATGCCCTATAATCTTTGTATGTCAAAAAATGATAGACCGAATTGATAAACAATCCATTGTCGTTTGTTTTGGCAAAACCAGTCAATTCATTAAAGTATATCGAAGCAAAATCAGGATATTTATTTCCTAATGCATTGACTTCCATTGCTAGTTTATTGGTATCGCATGCATATAACTCTTTGTCAAAGCGAATGCTTTTATAATCGACTTTCACAGCAGATAAGTCCACTTTTTTGTTGACTGTATTGGTCTTACATGCCGTTAAACCGAATAGAGTCAAATAACAAACTATTAGTATCATCGGCATCATTATAAGGTATCTTTGCGACATCGTTTTGAGATTCATATGAGCCACAAAATTGAGACAATATTTCTTAACTTTATACTAAAATAAATAAACATGAAAAAACTACTTGCATTAACCCTACTTGCAACAACGTTATGGACTGTACCAACAAAAGCTGATGATCGGGTTGACAACATTTTCAAAACCTATCGTTTTGGTCTTTTTGTAAGCCCAACATTCAATTCAATGCGTGCAACTTCTGGCAAATACGAAAACTATACTGTTACAAAAGGCAATGGCAATACAGGTTTTAGTTTTGGTATAGTAGCCGACTACAATATCAATGATCGCTATACAATCTTCTCTGGCCTTGGACTTGATTGGAGAGGTGGTGGTATCAATGTCAATTATGATACTACTAAAACATTGGATGTAGATTTTGCAAAAAAAGCAAATGTTGAATATAAACAACAATATTTGACCATTCCATTGGGTTTGAAATTGAAAGCAACTCAAGTAGACAAACTTAAAATATATGCACAAACTGGTTTTGACCTAGGATTGCTACTTAGCAATAGAGGTAAAGCAGACTTAGTATTGTCGAACAATTCTAAAATTTCAAATAGCGAAGTTGTCAATTTAAACAAAGAAGGTTTGGCGAAAGCTGTACCAGTCAATTTAGGTTGGCATATTGGACCTGGTGTTGAGTACGATTTGAATGGCAAAAATGCAGTCTTCGCTTCTATTCTATATCGCAATGGATTTACAGATGCTACACGACCACAAAACAACAAAGCTGGATATAAATTCAGCGATGGCAATATCAGAAGCAATACCATAGCTATTCGCATTGGTTACTTCTTCTAGACAAACTATACAAGGCAAAAAGTATAACCACATCCTAATCGGTGTGGTTTTTTTATTCTTTTGAACTAGGTTTCAATACATTTGCAATATGAAAATAGTCCTTGCCCAACAGAATTACCACATTGGAAACTTTGAACAAAACACAAAAAAAATAATTGAAGCAATCGAAGCTGCCAAAGCCCAACAAGCAGATTTGATTGTCTTTTCCGAATTGAGTGTTTGTGGTTATCCTCCGCGCGATTTTTTGGAGTTCAACGATTTTATACAACGTTGTTTAGCAGCAGTAGACGAAATCAAACTACATGCTGACACCATCGGTGTATTGATAGGTTGCCCTTCATATAATACCATTCCAGAAGGTAAAGATTTATTCAACAGTGCTTATCTTCTATACCAACAAAAAGTACAAGACATCGTACACAAAACCTTGTTACCGACCTACGATGTATTTGATGAAAACCGATATTTCGAGCCAGCTTATGAATGGCATGTGATGGAGTTTAAAGGCAAGAAATTGGCCGTTACAGTTTGTGAAGACATATGGAACTTAGGCAATAATCCTTTGTATCGGATTTGTCCAATGGACCAACTCATGTCGTTCAATCCAGATGTGATGATCAACCTCAGTGCTTCACCTTTCGACTATACACACGTAGAAGACCGCAAGGCTATTATCAAAGCCAATGTAACAAAATATAAACTTCCATTGCTGTATTGCAATGGCGTAGGTTCGCAAACAGAAATTGTATTTGACGGCGGGTCTTTAGTGTTTGACAAAGACTGTCACTTAATACACGAAGGAAGATATTTCGAAGAAGATTTGATTACAGTCAACTTGCAAGACGATGGCACATTTCAAGAGCCAATCCAAACAGAAGCGGACCAAATTCCAAATGAAGAATTAAATCCAACGACCTATCACGACCATTTGCACATCGATCGCATACACAATGCAATCGTAATGGGTATCAAAGATTATTTTACGAAGATGGGATTCAAAAAAGCCATCCTCGGTTCGAGTGGCGGTATTGATTCGGCAGTAACTTTAGCCTTGGCTTGCGAAGCCCTTGGTGCAGAAAACGTAACAGCCGTTTTAATGCCATCACAATATTCTACATCACACTCTGTAGACGATGCCGTAAAGCTTTCCCAGAACTTAAACAATCCATACCATACCATCGAAATCAAACCCATCTTCGATGTGTTCATGACGCAACTCAAACCCTTGTATCAAGACCTTCCCTTCAATGTAGCTGAAGAAAATATACAAGCGCGTAGTCGTGGAAATCTACTGATGTCGATCGCCAATAAATTTGGACAAATACTACTCAACACCACCAACAAAAGCGAATGTGCTACTGGCTACGGGACACTCTATGGCGATATGGCTGGCGGCATAGCCGTGCTTGGCGATGTATACAAAATGCAAGTATATGCCTTGGCTAACTACATCAATCGAAATGGTGAAATCATACCTCAAAACATCATTGACAAAGCACCTTCGGCTGAGTTGCGACCCAATCAAAAAGATAGCGACTCCTTGCCCGATTATCGCATACTCGATGCTGTGTTGTATCAGTATATCGAGCGCAGACAAGGCCCTGCAGAAATCATTGCACAAGGTTTTGAAAAATCCATCGTAGATCGTACCTTGAAATTGGTCAATACCAACGAATACAAACGCAATCAGTTTTGCCCTATTATACGTGTCTCTCCGAAAGCATTTGGTGTAGGACGAAGAGTACCGATTGTTGCGAAGTATTTAAGTTAGTTTTTTTTGGAGCCATGCACTGAATCTTCAATCAACTATTTCTCGCTCTCGTTCACGTCTTTTTGGACGTGACGAGATCGAGGCTATCCATCATCGTCTATCGCTTGAGTTGAGCTGAGAAATGCATAATGTCGAGGTAAAGCTTGTCGAGAATATAGAAACTACGAAGGTGCATTTTTATATGTGGGTGGGCGGTTAATTAATTCTTTGTCACACCCATGTCATATCCCTGTCATCGTTTCGTCATATTACTTTCGAACGTTTTCAAGTCTAGCAATCTGAGATTAGATTTGTTCAAAATCATTTTTATGAAAACAATATTTACACTCATTGTACTACTCACTTCATTTTTGTTTAGTCCTATTGCACAAGCTCAATGTACACTTAACGTAGTTTCTACATCAAACCTTCCATGCATGTTGGTTAATTATGGAGTTATCACAGTAGAAATTCAAAATCCTGTCTCGTATAATTTAATGCCAGGGAATATAAATAATACAACTGGAACGTTTAGTAATTTATTTGCTGGCACTTATACTATTACAGGTACTGATAATTCAATGTGTACTAGTTCGACAATTGTTACTCTTACACAACCTCCTCCAACAAATATAACTACAGTTTCCACTTCAAATACTGCCTGCTACGGAGCTTCTTCAGGACAAATAATTGTTACTGCAACGGGTGGTACACCACCTTTTATTTACAATATATTACCAAATGGAGGTTTTCAAAGCCCAATAGGAACCTTCAATGGTTTACCAGCTAATCAATACACAATAATAGCTGTAGATGCTAATAACTGTATGTCGAGTACAATAGGAAACATTACGCAACCCGCACCGTTGACAGTCATGTTTAATAGCATCTCCTCTCCTACATGTGCATCAAGTTGTAATGGCTCATTTGCTGCAAACATAATTGGAGGAACCCAACCATATACTTACACCATATCTCCTAATATCCCTAATAATTTAAATACATTTACGAATGCTTGTGTTGGTACATATACTGTAAATATTGTAGATGCGAATGGTTGCACGCACTCAAATACTCACAATGTAAATCCGGGCAGTTTCATTCTGAATACGACTATCACAAGTCCTTCTTGTGGTCCATCTATTTGTGATGGAGCAGTATTGCCAACAACAGTAGGAGGCACTGCTCCTTTTGTATATACAATTACAGGTAATAACTTTTCAAATTTGTGCTCAGGAAGTTATACGGTATCAGTTACAGATGCCAATAGTTGTTATAAAGATACCATTATTTCTTTAATACCATCCATTTACAATCAAAATATGCAGTTAGGTCTTGTAGTAAATGGAAGCACCATTACATCAACTCCAAGTGGTGGTACGGCACCCTATCAGTATAGCTTAAATAACGGGCCTTTTATCAGTAACAATACTTTTAGTATGCTTTGCAGCGGAACCTATTCTCTCACCATAAAAGACAGCTATGGTGCAGGGTGTTTGAAAGATACTGTGGTTACTGTACAAGCTGCAACATCATTTGCAGGCGGTTCTACATTACCATACATAGTAAATCCATCCTGTCAATTAAGTACCGATGGTATGATTAGTCTTATAGTCACGCCTTCAAGTACATATACATACCAATGGAATAATAATCAAACCACATCTTACTTAAATAATCTTCAAGTTGGAACATATTCAGTTCAAATTCTAAATCCTGCAAATGAATGCGTTGAACTTTCTATTCCTCTAAATAGTATAGGTATTAACTGTGGCAATATCTCCGGCAATGTATATTATGATTCAACCTTAAACTGTATTCAAGAACCCTTTGAAGATATTATCCCTGGCACTATGATTATAGCCAACCCTGGTAATCATATCACGTTTACTGATGCCTTTGGAAACTATGCATATAATCAGTTACCTTACGGAACATATACATTATCGCATCAGAACAATATCAATGCCTTTCAAACGCATTGTGGAAATAGTTTCAGCGCAGTTCTTAGTGCCGTAAGTCCAAATCAAGTTGTGAACTTTAGTGATAGTTTGAAATTAGATTTAGACTATGCATTGATTCTCGATAATATGTGGTGTTTCCTTGTTGCAAACCCCAATAACACCAGATACATCTATTATAACCACAATAATCCAAGCTATCCATCAACAGGAAAAGTTTACGCAGTTTTTGATTCTATCAGCCATTATGTATCATCAAACCCTGCACATACAACGATATCTGGCGATACGGTATTTTGGAATGTAACCAATATTACAAATGCTTATCAATCCATTCTAATTAATTTCACCTTCCCTACTACATTCACCGCAGCCAATACCTTCCCATTCACCATTGGCCTAAGCAATTTACAATATTCAGATACCAATCAGCTCAACAATCAAATCAACTACACCATACCATTCTGTAATTCTTACGACCCTAACGATAAACATGTAGCGCCTAAAGGCGAAGGACCCAATGGCAATATCTTAGCCAGTGATTTATTGTTGACGTACAATATCAATTTTCAAAATACAGGCAATGCACCTGCATACAATATTGTGATAGAAGATACATTGAGTGACAAACTAGATATCACAACATTCAATGTATTGCAAACTAGTCATCCATATCAATTGGAAGTCGTCAATAACCAAATCATCAAATGGAAGTTTTACAATATCATGTTACCTGATAGTACTACGAATGAACCTGCAAGTCATGGACAAATCCATTATCAAATTCGCCAGAAAAATGGCAATCAAATTGGTGATGTCATCAAGAACAAAGCCTATATCTATTTCGATTATAATCCACCGATCATAACCAACGAAACTGTGAATACGATTTATCAGCCAACGGGTATAAAGAATACAACTGCTATTCGAAATCAGGTTGTCATCTATCCAAACCCAGCTTCCACAGAAGTGTATATCGATGCAGAACAAGCCTTCTCTGAAATCACTCTTTTTAATCAACAACTAAGTGTGATAGACAAGCAAAACTTCGTTTCTACCAAAACTAAAAAGTTGAACATTTCATCCTTGAATAATGGCATTTACTTCATTAAAACTATTACGGGTGAAATGAAGAAATTAGTGGTGCAGCATTAAAGTGATTAAATACACATTTTCATATTAATAAATGTAAAAAATCAGTTTGTTTCATGCTCAAATTTCCTCATTCTCAAATTCTCAAATTTCATTACCTTTATATTTAAATTCAATCCTTATGGCAAACAACAACGACTTAAAAAATGTCTTCGCACAAAAATTCAATGAATTTCAATTGAATGGGCTACAGTCCTACGGAAAGTACTTAAAGCAACAACAAAAACTAGCCAAAACACATGACAATTGGGAAAGTTATGGCAAGTACATAGAAAATGAAATCAAACGCAACGATAAAAAAATAGCTGCATTGAACGAGAAAATGGCGTAATTCTTATTTCGCTCTAAAGAACAAACGAATCGGCACACCTTTAAAATTGAAGTGGTGACGGATTTTGTTTTCTAAAAAGTTTTTGTAGGCCTCTTTAATTTCATCAGGATGATTGCTGTAAAATGCAAATGATGGCACTACGACTGGCAATTGCGTAACATATTTGATAGACACCGCATTACCTCTATAAAATGGTGGTGGGTAATGTTGTATTTCTTTCAACATAATATCATTTAACTTCGACGTGCTGATTTTTTTAGTACGAGCTTCTACCACATCAAGTGTCTCTTCGATTGCTTTATGTATACGTTGCTTCTCAGTTGCAGATATAAAGATGATTGGAAAATCTGTAAATGGTTCCATCTTCTTTTTGATTTCGGTTTCAATGGTTTTAGATGTCATGGTTTCCTTTTCGATCAAATCCCATTTGTTTACCAATACCACTATGCCCTTCCCTTTACGAGTTGCCAAACTAAATATATTGACATCCTGCGAAGTCACACCTTTTGTCGCATCGATGAGTAACATACATACATCTGCTTCTTCCACGGCTTTAACAGCACGTATTACCGAATAAAATTCTATATCTTCTTTCTCTGCGCTTTTTTTGCGAAGCCCAGCTGTATCAATCAAAATAAATTCTTTACCATACAGTTTGTAATGGGTATGAATACTATCACGCGTAGTACCTGCTATTTCAGAAACAATATTACGTTCCTCACCAACTAAGGCGTTCAACAACGATGACTTACCTGCATTGGGCTGTCCTACGATAGCAATTTTGGGCAAATCAGAATCTAATTCATTAAAGCTTTCCTCTACCATCAAGCTTGTTACCTGATCGAGCAAGTCGCCGGTACCCGAACCTGACAAGGACGAAATAAAATGCATGTGTTCAAAGCCTAAGGCATAAAATTCTACGCCATCGATTTGCCTGCGACTATTATCAACTTTGTTGACGACCACGATAACGGGTTTTTTAGTTTTGCGAAGCAATTCTGCAAATTCTTCATCCAAGGATGTAATGCCAGTACTGACATCAACTACAAACAACAATACATGAGCCTCATCTAAGGCTATTTGTACTTGCTGACGGATTTCGCGTTCAAAGGCATCTTTACCATTGACTACATAACCACCAGTATCGATGACATGAAATTGTTTACCATTCCATTCGCTTTCGCCATATTGTCGATCGCGGGTTACACCACTGATATCGTCAACAATAGCTTTGCGCTCACCAATTAATCGATTAAATAAAGTAGATTTTCCAACATTTGGGCGACCTACAACTGCGACAGTAAATAAAGACATAATACTTGAAATTAAAAATGGCAAAGATAATCTTTGCCATTTGATTTTTGTTAGTTGCGAGGACCGGGATCGAACCAGTGACCTTCGGGTTATGAGCCCGACGAGCTACCGCTGCTCTACCTCGCGGTGCAAAGGTAACCAAAATTTGTTCCAATCCTAAAACTACTTGTTACGCCAATGTTATGCACGCTGAAACTCAATGCTGGCTTGATGTTGAGACGACGCTCTGTTTAAGTTCGAATATTAAGGTTGTAAAAAATCAGAGGATTTTGCTTTTTTATTTCTTCAATTCGATTTTCATTATGAATTCAAAATAAATATTTGATACTGAAATAAAGTACTAAACCTAATGTTCTTTTCTCAAATTTATAACGGCGTATCAATCTTTACTGCTGTAGAATTGTTTACACATAAGGATAACATCATTATCAGATTAAAAAAAAATCTAGATTTGATCAAGAATAGCTTCAAATTTCTTTACATCTAAAACATGACTTGAAGCATAAACAACCTTACCATCGATGATAATATAATTTGTTTGATAGTTAAGGGTATCTTTAGCTGGAAATTGAAACAACTCTTTCTTAAAATTCCGGATTGCTTTTGTTTCATTGTGAACTTTTCTTTGTTCATCAATAAAGGTAGTATGACCCAAGAGACTACAGCCTTGATTGAGTTGTTGCGCCAAGTCCAAATGTGCTACTTCAGAAACAGAAATATATTTCATTTTGTTTCGATATTTCGCGTTGAGAGCCTTGTAGGTTTTGCAATCATAAAGCTCTGCATCGGCGCACATTCGAGTGTAAGCGAAATGTAACCAAACTACTTTGTTCTTACTCAAAAACTCTTTAAGACTAGCGGGTGTTACTTCAAAAAGAATAGAATCGCCAAGAACAGGAGTATACTCCATAAAATTAGAAGTGCTAAAATTTCTTTTATAGTTTGAATCTAAAATAACCGTTTCTCGTTCATACAACAGCTTACAGGATGAGAAAAAGAACAGAACAGAAATTTGGATTGTAATTATCAATAATTTCATATTTGGTTGTTTAATTCGAAATGATATTGATGTTTACAGACTTTGATTGATGTTCTTTACATTTGTGAAGTTTACGAATTTCGACAAAATTTTTCAATGTTTGCATTTTATATAGTTCCAAAGTTTAATAAAATAACTTGTATTGCCAAAATATGAACAAAATTTAGATGCTAAATTTCAATTTAGCTTAGTTCTTGATTCTTTCTTAAAGATTACCACTAACTTTGTACCAATGACTGAATTTAAAAGTGGCTTTGTAGGCATATTTGGTAAGCCCAATGCAGGGAAATCGACCCTCTTAAATGCTATATTGGGTGAAAAATTGGCTATAGTTTCGCCAAAGGCACAAACAACGCGTAATAAAATATTGGGCATTTTATCCGAACCCAATTATCAAATTATATTTTCGGACACACCTGGCTTGCTCAATTCCAAGTACAAACTGCACGAAAAAATGATGCAGGAAGTCAGTATGGTCAAGCAAGGGACTGATGTGGTCTTGTTTTTAATAGATGCCAATGATGATGTCCTTGAAAACAGCGAACTCTTAAAAAAACTAAATAATAAACAACCTGCTATATTGGTCATCAACAAAATAGACAAGGCAAAGCCCGGTAAAATAGATGCGATTAACGTGGAGTTTAAAGCTTTAAAGCAAGTCAAAAAAATCATTGAAATTTCTGCTTTGCAAAAACTCAATTTACCTGATTTACTAACTTCTATAGTCGAATTGTTGCCCGAAATGCCAGCCTATTACGACGAAGATACCTTGACGGATAAACCCATGCGATTTTTTGCTGCAGAAATGATTCGCGAAAAATTATTTTTTGAGCTTGATGAAGAATTGCCTTACCACGCCGCTGTGCTTGTACGCCAATACGAAGAAAAAAATACCTTGACAAAAATCGTAGCCGACATCGTAGTCAGTCGTGAAACGCAAAAAGCCATTATCATAGGCAAAAATGGATCTATGATTAAAAAAATAGGTCAGCTTGCACGAGAAGACATTGAAAAATTTATCGACCGAAAGGTTTTTCTCGAATTGCATGTCAAAGTCCGCAAAGACTGGCGCAACAATGATTTATACCTCAAAGAATACGGCTACTAGTCGCAGCAATGGAACTTATTTCGAGCATACAATGGCCTTGTCTTGCGGAGCAAGATATACAGTTAGACCTCCTACGTATAGACGTATTGCATCCCGAAATTTCCGGCAATAAATGGTTTAAACTCAAATACAATATCACCTACGCTCTCGAACAAAATTACAATACCTTGATATCATTTGGCGGAGCATATTCCAACCATTTGCATGCGTTAGCTTATGCTGGCTTTGAAGCTGGATTAAAAACCATAGGGATCGTTAGGGGCGAACCTGTCGACAATCCAACACTATCCGATTGTGTTCGTTGGGGTATGGAGCTACAATTTATTTCGAGAGAAAAGTATAAGCAAAAAAATGAACCTCAATATCTAGACGAACTCCAACATGCATATCCGCATGCAATGCTTATACCTGAAGGCGGTAGCAACGACTTGGGCCTAAAAGGTTGCACTGAAATCATCAAGATTACCGACACGACACGTTATGATATATTTGCTTGCGCAATAGGCACTGGTACCACATTTTGCGGCATAGCCAATGCATTATTACCTCATCAACATGCGTTAGGATATACTGCTTTGAAACAAGGCGAGTACTTGAAAGATACGTTTGAAAAAGAAATTTCACATCCCCGATGGCAGCTTCAAACCGAAGCTCATTGTGGCGGATTTGGCAAACGAAATAAAGAACTATTAGATTTTATGGCTAGGTTTCAATCCGAACAACATATTGAACTCGATGTGGTATATACTGGCAAAATGTGCTTAGGTCTTCAAAAAGATATCGAGCAAAACCGATTCCGACGAGGAGCAAAAATACTTGCTATACACACAGGTGGCTTGCAAGGCAACCGCACGTTAGTATGTTGATTTTTTTGGCAAATGTTTACCGTTTTATGTAATATCTTCGCAAATGTCAAAATTGCATCCGTGAATAGATACTACATATTA
>JBILCF010000247.1:0-3006 GCA_044353325.1 Chitinophagaceae bacterium
GCCTTTGACTGGTAAAATGACGGGCATGGTATAAATTTGTTAGAAGTAAAATATCAAATACTATTGAAGCAAATGTAAGAAGAACTTTTTATCTGATTTCATTTTCAATAACTTTGCAACGCATGACACAACGACAACTTTTTTTAAACCATGTTGGACAAACCTCCGAAGCACCATTATGCTTTGAAATAGCTGAAGCGAAAGGAGTTCAATTATTTGATACGAATGGTAAAGCTCATATCGATTTAATAGGTGGGATTAGTGTATGCAATGTAGGGCATGGAAATAAGCAAGTACTTGATGCGATTAAAAAGCAGGTCGATTTATACTTGCATGTCATGGTATACGGCGAAGTCATACAAAGCCCACAAGTTCAATATGCTACTGCATTGGCTGCTACGTTACCACCAAAATTACAAAGTATTTATTTTACCAATAGTGGTACAGAAGCTACCGAAGGTGCCATGAAATTGGCTAAACGAATCACTGGAAGGACGAACATGATTTCGTTTAAACAATCGTATCATGGAAGTACACAAGGTGCATTAAGTTTAATGGGAAGCGAATATTGGCAACAAGCATTTCGACCACTTTTGCCGGGTGTGTTTCAATTCGAATATGGTTCGCAACAAGCTATAGATGCTATAGACAATCAAACAGCATGTATTGTACTTGAACCAGTACAAGCAGAAGCAGGCGTTTTAGTTCCGAAATTAGAATGGCTAAAGGCACTTCGTCAAAAATGCAATGAAACAGGTTGTCTACTCATTTTTGATGAAATACAAACTGCTTTTGGGCGCACAGGTTCATTGTTTCGATTTGAAGAAGTGAACGTAGTACCTGATATTTTGTTATTGGGAAAAGCACTTGGTGGAGGTATGCCGCTCGGCGCATTTGTTTCTTCGAAAAAATATATGGACTTGTTCACTCAAAATCCAGTGTTGGGACATATTACTACGTTTGGTGGTCATCCTGTAAGTTGTGCCGCTGGATTGGCTGCCTTTGAATTTTTGATAGTTGAAAAATTGATTGATCAAATACATCACAAAGAAAATTTGTTTAAATCGCTCCTTGTTCATTCTGCAATTCTAGATGTTAAAACATGCGGTTTACTAATTGCAGTGCATTTTGGGAGTTATGATATCAATAAAAATATTATTGATCAATGTATAGTTAATGGTGTTTTTACTGATTGGTTTTTATTCGCTTCAAATGCCTTGCGTATTGCACCGCCTTTGACGATTTCAGAAGCTGAAATAAAAAAGGCTTGTCAGATTATTTTGCAAAGTATAGATGAAGTGTTGCTTCAATAAATAAACTATAATTCTATTTACTATAATACCCATTAGCTTTGATGTCTTCACTTACTTCATCAGTGACTAAATATCGAATCGATTTTTTTTGTTGTATCAGTCCACGAATGTATGTAGATGAAATATCAAGCAAGGGTGCTTGAACAACTTCAACTTGAGAGCTCAAAGAAAGGTCTGGTTCAAAGCCAGGCCTTTTGTATAAAATAATACCATATTGCTTTAGCAAAATTTCATAATTTTTCCATTTTTTTATATTGCAAAAACTATCGCTACCCATCAGGATTGAAAACGTATGTTCAGGATATTTTTCTGTAAGATGAGTTAAGGTATCTATAGTATAAGAAGGTCGTGGTAATCCAAATTCAATATTGCTGGCTTTAAATTTTGGTTCGTTTTCTATAGCTAAGCGTACGAGCTGCAAACGATGATTTTCGTTGAGCAGACTGCTTGATTCTTTTAAAGGATTATGAGGCGAAACGACGAACCACACACGGTCGAGTTGACTATGATTTAAAATATGGTTTGCAATGATTAAATGTCCAATATGAATTGGATTAAAGCTCCCAAAATAAAGTCCTATTTTCATGATTTACTGTGTGTTTTAAAACTTTAACATTTTCTGAAAGTGTTGTCAATACTGAATTTTAGACCTAAAAGTAATTTGAAGTAAAAATAATACTTGACAATGTCATTCCTTTTTTTAAACTTTGATTTATGATTTGATTTATACTATCTAATTTATTTGGTCCGTGAAGCTGGAAGTAATTCCGCAACTGTTGGGTGAGGGTAGATGTGTTTCCACCTTCGATGTGACCAAACCCAATTCTCAGGCTGGCGTTTGATGCTATCCTCCAAATGACGAACATAGGCTTCTGTAATTTCGCCTTCTTTCGTTTCACGGGGATTCTCAAATGCCAGCTTTAGTTTTATCTCATAATATCCTCGATGCAGTTTGATTATTTCGCCAAAAAAAACAATGTTGTTATATCGTCTTGCTACAAATTCCGGCCCTTTGAAAAAGGCTGTTTTCTGATTTAAAAAGTCATTCCAAGAAACGCGTTTGGGATCACTAGGATTTTGGTCGGCAATAAATCCCCACAATGTTTTTTCATTTTGTATTTCAGCCATTTCTTTTTGCATGTCTTGCACTTTGATGAGCTTGGTTCCACTTCGGCCGCGTATTTTTAAGTACAAGCGATCAAAAGCTTTATTGGTCAAAGGCATATATAGGCCTGTAAAACGCCTTGGTGCACGCCAATTGCAAAGGACAGTTCCCCATTCCCAATTAAATTGATGTGACATATAACCTTGCCCATTTCGGTCTAGTTTTGTCATGCGATCAAACATCTCCCAGTTGCAGGTAACACGCTTGTCTAAGGCTTCTTTAGATATAGAGATTAATTTTATCGTTTCTACTATGCTATCACATAAATTACGATAGTACTTTAATGTAATGGATTCTATTTCTGAAGCTGTTTTTTCTGGAAATGATTTTGTTAAATTAGTGTGGACTACTTTTTTGCGATAGCCCAAAAGATGAAATAATACTAAGTATAAAAAATCAGAAATAAGATACAAAAACCAAAAAGGCAATAAGGAGATTAGATATAAACTAAAGTATAAAATAAAATACATGCCTTTGTAGAATCCGTTTTATGAGTTCAAACATACGAAAGCAATCGCTTAGAGCACA
>JBILCF010000111.1:0-9149 GCA_044353325.1 Chitinophagaceae bacterium
CAAAAAGATAAAGCGTATTCTGTAGCGCCAAAAGTAGCTGTTGAAAATGGTTTAGATGCGATGAGTTTTTCTGGTTTCGACATTCAACCTGAAAAAGATTATTTAAAAAGTAGAAAAACGCTATTCGTGAATGCAGGCATGCATATTGGCTTAGCTGCGCCAATGGAAAGTACACCTTACTTTTTCAAAAATGCTGATGCCGATGAAATGATTTTTGTCCACGAGGGTTCAGGAACTGTATACACTATGTATGGTGAATTAAATTTCAAATATGGCGAATACATCATCATTCCAAGAGGAACTGTTTATCAAATAAAATTTGATACCGACAAAAATCGCTTACTATTTGTAGAAAGCTTTACCCCAATATTCACACCAAGTCGATATAGAAATCAGTTTGGACAATTGTTAGAACATTCACCTTTTTGTGAAAGAGATATAGTGCGTCCAAGCAATTTAAAAACCTATGATGAACTAGGAGAATTTGATATTTTTATCAAGAAAAAAGGAATGATGTTTCCATATCAATATGCTAATCATCCATTTGATGTAGCAGGTTGGGATGGATATCACTATCCCTATATATTCTCAATATTTAACTTTGAACCAATCACAGGTCGAATACATATGCCACCTCCTATTCATCAAACATTTGAGAATGCAAACTTTGTAATATGTTCATTTGTACCTCGTATGTATGATTATCATCCTGATGCTATTCCTGCACCTTATCATCATAGCAATATTGATAGCGATGAATTATTATACTATGTGGATGGCGATTTCATGAGTCGTAATAATATTCAAAAAGGACAAATCACATTACACCCAGGTGGTATACCACATGGCCCACACCCAGGCGCTATTGAACGTAGTATTGGTAAAAAAGAAACACATGAATTAGCTGTGATGATAGATCCTTTTGCACCCGTTATGATAACTGAAGAAGCCATGAAAATTGATGTAAAAGATTATTACAAATCGTGGCTTGAATAAATGCCTCCCCGCCTCCAAAGGAGGGAGTAAGAAACAAAATGAAATTAATTTATAAATATTAAAAAAAATGGCTCTCTAAAGCCCCTCCATTGGAGGGGTTGGGGAGGCCGAATTATTAAAAAATGTCAAATCTAACAACAGTCGAAAATTTCAATTACGGAATTGAAAAAATCTTTGAAGAAGCACAAGACTTCTTACCTATTAATGGAACTGATTTTGTTGAACTCTATGTTGGCAATGCCAAACAAGCAGCTCACTATTACAAAACAGCTTTTGGCTTTGAATCGTTTGCTTATTGCGGACTTGAAACAGGAAACAAAGAATATTGTTCGTATGTGGTCAGCCAAGATAAAATAAAATTGGTTTTAACTACACCATTTAATCCTGAAAGCGAAATCTCACACCATATTCGTAGACATGGTGATGGAGTAAAAGTCATCGCATTGTGGGTAGATGATGCAAGAAAAGCATTTGAAGAAACTACTAGTCGTGGTGCAGAAGTGGTGATGGAACCAACTGTGTTTACAGATGCAAATGGTGAAGTGGTGAAAGCATCCATCAAAACCTATGGTGATACAATTCATACATTTGTAGAGCGCAAAAACTACAACGGCGTTTTCTTACCTGGCTTTGAAAAATGGGAAAGCGAATACAATCCAGGAACCAAAGGTTTAAAATATATCCACCACATGGTTGGAAATGTTGAGTTGGGCGCTATGAACAAATGGGCAAATTTTTATGCCAATACAATGGGTTTCGCTAACTTAGTCACATTTGATGATAAAGACATTTCAACACAATACACTGCCTTAATGAGTAAGGTCATGACCAATGGAAACGGTCGAATTAAATTCCCTATCAACGAACCAGCTCAAGGTTTAAAAAAATCTCAAGTAGAAGAATATTTAGATTTCTATGGCGGTGCAGGCTGTCAACATATTGCGGTGGCAACCGATGATATCGTTTTCACAATTTCCGAAATGCGCAAATCAGGTGTTGAATTTTTACATGTACCTGGAACATACTACGATACTGTGGTAGACCGTGTGGGTACTATTGCAGAAGACATGGCTACACTTAAATCATTAGGTATTATGGTGGATAGAGATGAAGAAGGATATCTATTACAAATCTTCACAAAACCAGTTGAAGACCGCCCTACCTTATTTTTCGAGATCATACAACGCAAAGGTGCTAAATCATTTGGTAAAGGAAATTTCCAAGCTTTATTTGAAAGCATCGAAGCTGAACAAGAACGTAGAGGAACGCTTTAATAAATTAATTACAATTTTAACAATACGAACTACGAAAGTGGTTCGTATTTTTTTTGGTATTTAGGTCTTTTTCTTTGGTCATTGATTTTATTTCGACAATATGTATCGGCACTCATTTGAAGGGATACTTCCTTTATTTGCCATTTATTTCAAATTACAAGATAGTTTATAGACTTATACTACTAATATTTTATCTGTATTGGTTAGAAATATCCTTCATATTTGAATTTAAATTCAAAACAAACATGTAATTCTAGATAAGAATTCATCATTTTAGCGCTATCAATATTGTGTTTAACTAACTAGTTTAATCATTTATCATTATTAAAGTAGAACTAGTATATTAAATTGCTTTATTTTCAAACCATTTTTATCAATATACCATCAGATATAATGACATTTATCATTTGAATAAATGATCACAAAAGATTAATTTGCACAAAAATAAAAAAAGTAATATGGCAATACTTCCTCCTTTTAATTTTAAAAAATGGATAGATGACAATCGTCACTTATTGAAACCACCTGTTGGAAATCAAGTCGTATATAAAGACACTGAATTTATTGTGATGGTAGTTGGCGGTCCTAATGCTAGAAAAGATTTTCATTTCAATAAAGGTGAAGAATTGTTTTACCAAATCGAAGGTGATATGCAATTACCTATTCGTGAAGATGGCAAAACCAAAATCATTGATATCAAAGAAGGTGAATTGTTTTTATTACCGCCAATGGTTGAACATTCACCTCAACGATTTCCAAACACAATTGGTATAGTCATAGAACGAATGAGAACTCAGGAAGAAATGGATGCTTGCACATGGTATTGCGAAAATTGCGACCAAGAAGTATACAAAGCTATTTTTCATTGCGCTGACATTGTGAATCAATTAAATAATTTGCTAAATACCTTTTTTGAAGATAAAGAAAAATGTACATGTAAGCATTGTGGTACGGTAATGCAAAAACCAGAACTAAAAAGTTAAATAGAACATAAATATTATGGGAGCAGGTTGTCAAAATAATTGTCCGACATGTAAATGTGCCAAAACAGCAACGATAATAGGTTCTGGCTTGGTGGGTTCATTGTGGGCTGTTTATTTAAAAAAAGCAGGATACATTGTCAATGTTTATGAACGCAGAAGTGATATGCGTTTGCAAAAAATGAGCGCTGGCAAATCAATTAATCTAGCTATGAGTACGCGAGGTTGGAAAGGACTCGACACTATAGGCATTGGTGATGAAATTCGAAAAATAGCTATTCCAATGCCCGGTAGAACCATGCACAATTTGGATGGCAGTATAGCCTATCAACCTTATGGAAACGAAGGTCAAGCTATTTACTCTGTTTCACGATGGGATATCAATGCCACTTTAATGACACTAGCCGAAAGTGATGATGCCGTTAAAATTCATTTTAATGAAGAATGTGTTGGAGTAGATTTAAAAGAAGGTATAGCCAAGTTTAAAAATACGAATACAAGTGAATTGAGTGAAATTAAAGCTGATGTTGTATTTGCAACAGATGGTGCATTCAGTGCTGCACGCTATACTGCTATGCAAAAACTTGATCGGTTTACCTATTCACAAAATTATATACCCGATGGATATCGTGAAATATTACTACCTGCAAACGAAGATGGAACTCACAAATTAGAAAAAAACACACTCCATATTTGGCCTAGAGGTCGTTTTATGTTAATAGCATTACCAAACTTTGATGGATCCTATACCTGTACCTTGTTTATGCCATTTGAGGACGATAAATATTGCTTCAACAATTTAACATCAAAAGAAAAGGTAACTGAATTTTTCAAAGAAGTATTTCCTGATTTTTATGATTTACTTCCTACTGTAGCAGATGCTTGGGATGATCATCCTCTATCATCATTAGCGATCATACGTTGTTTTCCATGGACACATGGCAAAATGGCTTTGATGGGAGATGCAGCACATGCAACCGTACCTTTCTTTGGACAAGGCATGAATGCTGGTTTTGAGGATTGTAGTGTGATGTGGGAATTAATGCAAAAACATCATGAAAATTGGGATGAAGTATTTAAAGAATATGAGATAGTTCGCAAGCCTAATGGCGATGCTGTTCAAGATTTATCTTTGTATAATTATATCGTTATGCGCGATCGAGTAGCTGATCCTGATTTTTTATTGTTGCAAAAAATAGAACGACGAATCAATTATCTATATCCTGATAAATATTTTCCTTTATATAGTATGGTATCCTTTACGAACATCGAATACCAAATAGCATACAATAAAGGTAAAGAACAAGAAGCCATGATACAACAATTCATAGTTGATAAAGGCATCACGGCATCCACTTCTGATGAGCAAATAGACAACCTAATTCATGAATTAATGAAATCAATATAAATCAAGAAAGCCTCTATTATTTGTAGAGGCTTTTTGTTAGAATAAATCCATGATAACCCTTTTGATTTGTCATTAAAATGAATCATATTTGTAGTATGAATATTTGGAAAAATATTATTCGTCGTCCATCATAGTTTATTTTTACGTGCTGTAAAATGACTCATTTCATTACTTTATTTTTGAAAGAAATTAATCAATGATTTTAATTCCAACTATGTTTAATCTTATATCATTATTATTTTTTCTTACTTTAGAGTATAGTCGTAGAAGAAAAGCTAAAAACTCTCACACCCCAAATATCAATATACACTTCTAAAACCTAAAAATCACACACCTCTTATCTCAAATCTCATATCTATATTATGACTCCAGAACAAGAAAATCTTATACAACGCATCAGCGATAAATATGCAGCAATAGATCAAAACCCTGATGTTCACTTAGAAGGTCTAGTACACTCTAATCCTATTACATATTGGGATTATATTCTACCAGAAGCCTTAATGGGACTGCAAATACAACGTACAACCTGCCCTGACGAAATGGTCTTTATCATGTATCATCAAATCAATGAATTATTGTTTAAAATGATTTTGTGGGAAATAGATCAAGTTGGTCAGTGCGACAAAATAGAGGCTCCATTTTTTACAGAAAAATTGCGTCGTATAAGTAGATACTTCGATATGTTATCCACTTCATTTGATATCATGGGCGATGGTATGGAAATAGAACAATACATGAAATTTAGAAATACATTGACACCAGCCTCTGGATTTCAAAGTGCACAATATCGCTTGATAGAATTTGCATCAACCGAACTTATCAACTTGATCGATTTTAGATTTAGAGCTACAATTGATCGAAATACACCCTATTCGCATGCTTTTGAACATTTGTATTGGCAAGCTGCAGGCAAAGATTTTAAAACTGGGAAAAAAACAACTTTGCTTGTCAATTTTGAAAAAAAATACAAAACAATGTTTTTAGATCGCATGGAAGAATATAACACTTCGAACATGTGGACTAAATTCAAGCAATTACCTGAAGACGTTCGTCAAGATGCAGAACTCATCAAAGCAATGCGCCATTATGATTACACTGTGAACGTAACTTGGGTAATGGCACATTATCATGCAGCAGCAAAATACATTGGCGGTGGCGAAGCCACAGGAGGAAGTGATTGGCGGAAATATATGTTGCCAAAATACCAACGACGTATTTTCTTTCCAGATCTTTGGAGTGAAGAGGAATTGAAAAATTGGGGTGAAAACGTATAGCTATCCTTCGATTCCATGCATTTTGATCCTTTTTTTTACCACTTATCCGAATAATCATATTGTACGCTGTAATAAATTTACCTTTAAAATTCTAAACATCAATTGAACATGAAATTTATACCCAAAATTATCTTAGCATCTGCAAGTGTTGTACCACTTCAGTTCGTCAATTCTACTATTACTTATGCTCAAATCAATTCAGTCAAAATGACGAATCCATTGTTACAAAAAAGTAATTTACAATATCAAGTTCCACGATTTGATTTAATTAAAGATGAGCATTTTAAACCTGCATTTGAATATGGTTTAAAAATTCATGATGAAGAAATCGATAAAATTGCCAATAATCCAGCAAAAGCAACCTTTCAAAATACGGTATTGGCATTGGAAATCAGTGGACAAGATTTAGGTAGAGCAACAGGTCTATTTTATAATCTTACTGGATCAAACACCAACCCTACTTTACAAGCTATTGAAGAAGAATATGCACCTATTTTTTCTGCGCATAGCGATAAAATGTACTTAAATAGTAAACTTTACCAACGCATCAAATCCATTGATATAGAAAGTTTAAAAGGAGAAGACAAAAAGCTTACAACATATTATCTTCAACAATTTGAATTGGCAGGGGCAAATTTATCTGAAAGAGATAAGAATAAAATGAAGGAAATCAACGAGGAAATTGCTACACTTCAAACATCATTTAGTAATAAATTATTGATAGCACGCAAAAATGGAGCTGTACTATTTGATACAGAAGCTGAATTAGAAGGTTTCAGTAAAGCTGAAATAGAAGCTGCAAAAGCAAAAGCGACAGAGGCAGGACATCCTGGAAAATATTTGATCGGGTTATTGAATACGACTCAACAGCCATTGATGCCAAGCATGAAAAATAGAACTTCACGTGAAAAATTGTTTAAAGCATCTTGGACGAGAGCTGAAAAAAGTGACAGTGGTGATACTAGAAGTATTGTAGAACAATTGGCCAAACTCCGTCTTCAAAAAGCCAATTTAATGGGCAAGAAAAGTTTTGCTGAATGGAGACTACAAGACCAAATGGCTTTAAAACCGTCTACAGCTATGGATTTATTAGCGAAAATAGCTGCACCAGCTGTAGCAAGAGCTAAAGAAGAGGCCAAAGAAATACAAACATTGATAGATACACAAAAAGGTGGTTTTAAACTAGAACCTTGGGATTGGCATTTTTATGCTGAACAAGTTCGTAAAGCAAAATATGATTTAGATGAAAGCGAAATCAAGCCTTATTTTGAAGTAAATACCGTTTTGGAAAAAGGTGTATTCTTTGCTGCTAAACAAATGTATGGTATAACTTTTAAAAGTCGTACTGACTTACCTGTCTACCATCCAGATGTCAAAGTGTATGAAGTATTTGATAAAGATGGTACTTCATTGGCTATATATTATCTTGATTTTTATACCCGAGATAACAAAAGTGGTGGTGCTTGGATGAACAATTTTGTAAATCAATCACACTATTTAAAACAAAAACCTGTTATAGTCAATGTATATAATTTTGCAAAACCAACTGAAGGAAATCCTTCATTGATCAGTTTTGATGATGTAACTACTATGTTTCATGAGTTTGGACATACGTTGCATGGCCTTTTTGCAAACCAACAATATGTTAGTCTTTCAGGAACATCTGTACCAAGAGATTACGTAGAATTCCCTTCACAGATCAATGAACATGCAGCTTTGGATCCAGAAGTTTTGAAAAACTATGCTATACATTACAAAACAAAACAAGTCATACCTGAAGAATTAATTACTAAAATTAAAAAAGCAGAAACATTTAATAAAGGATATGATGTAACAGAATTATTAGCTGCTGCTACCTTAGATATGGCTTGGCATTCAATTGAATTACAACGTGATATTAAACCAGCTTTGGAATTTGAAAAAGAAGCACTTTCGAAATATGGTTTACTTGTAGATGAAGTTCCAACAAGATACCATACACCTTATTTTGCACATATTTGGGGCGGTGGATATTCATCAGGTTATTATGCATACACTTGGTCTAAAACACTAGACTACAATGCATTTGATTGGATGCAAGCCAATGGCGGTATGACCCGAGCAAACTGCGAACGTTTTAGAAAATACATTTTATCTGTAGGTAATAGTGTGGATTTAAATAAAGCATTCAATGACTTTATAGGCCATGAAATGCGCATAGAACCATATTTGAAAAATGCAGGTTTAAATTAAAAAAAATTATAATACTTCAAAAAACACATAGTCTTTTTCATAAAAAACCGCCCTCCATTGCTGAAGGGCGGTTTCTGTCTTTATACTTTTTACTCAGTACTTTCTACTTCGTATTAGTCATTCTTCTTCACTTTGCTCACGTGAGTCAAGTTATCGTTTTCAAATACTTGGACTGTGTATACGCCGCTTGCAATCTCACCTAAGCTGATGCTTAGTTTGTTCATGCCTGCTTCGCTACGTCCTTGGATTTGTTTCACGATTCGACCACTCATATCCAATACTTTCACGGTTGTGTTTTGTACTTTACTTGTGTACAAATCGATGTTCAATACATCTTGTGTCGGATTTGGATAGATGCTCACTGTGCTACCATTTGTTCCCCAGATGATATCTACAACTTTTGCATTCATGGTGCTGTGGTTGTCGATGTCTACTTGTTGTAAACGGTAGTAGTTGTGACCTAATTGTGGTTTCGTGTTCTCGAAGCTATAGTTCAAGATGCTTGAGCTATTGCCGTTTATCGCTTGGCTGTTTACTTTAGCTATTGTCGTAAAGTTGATACCATCTGTGCCGTGTTGCAAATTGAAGTAAGCATTGTTTTGCTCGCTTGCTGTTGTCCACTCTAGCATATCGCTTGTTGACATTTTGCGACCACTGAAGTTTGTCACTGTTGCTGGTAATGGTACATTGCCTGGGTTCACACTATGTACTCTGAATTGGCTAAAGCTTGGTGTGTTGAAGCTCAACTCCCAATATGTGCCATTCCAGTTGACTGTTGGTGTAATCACTACTGGTGAGTTACCTAAACCTGCATCGCTGTTTTTAGTGATACGAATATTCGCAATGTTTGGATCTGCATTGTTACCACTTGTTGGTAATGGTAAGTATGGTGCTGTTACTGCGGCATTGTAATCGTTGAAGTCTGCTTGGTTGATGTATAAGATCACATCTGCTGAGCCATTGCTCGTTGGTGTGATTTGAT
>JBILCF010000017.1:0-23867 GCA_044353325.1 Chitinophagaceae bacterium
CACAGCAATATTAGCATCTATACAATCTGACGGAGTAGGAAAAATAAACAAAAAATAAGCTTTCATTTTTTGGACGAACTACATCTCATACATCGCATCAAGCAAGGCGATACAGAATCCTTCCGATATCTGTATCGCCTACATGCATTATCGGCATGGCAAATCGCCATGTCTGTATGTAAGCATAAAATGAATGCAGAAGAAGTTGTCCAAAATAGTTTTATCAGTGCATTCAAATACATTGAAACATTTAGACAAGAAAGCTCTTTTAAAACATGGCTACTTCGGATTGTGTTGAATGAATCTATTCGTATCCAAAAAATAGAAAAAAAGTTTCAATGGCAAGACATACATGATGACGAAGAACATGGCGAACCTATTTTTCTTTCTTCAAACAATACACTCCAACAAAAAGAAACAAAAGAACAAGTCGCGCGAACCATTCAGCAATTGAGTGAGAAAGAAGCTGTTGTGTTAAATTTATTTTACATCGAAGAGTTGAGTATCAAAGAGACAGCCAATGTTTTGGGCTATACAGAATCTAATGTAAAAGTCCTTTTGCATCGCGCTCGAAAAAATTTTAAAAATGAATACGAAAAATTGTAACTTAGCATGGTGAATAAAGATTTAAACTACGACGATGGGTTTCAGCAATTATTGAAATTGCAACAAGACTCCAATATCCCCGCAGGATTAGAGTCGATGATTATGCAAAAAATCGAAATAGCCAAACAGAAGAGCTCATTTCCAATTCGCTTCATATCCATATTTATTTTCGGATTACTATCATCACTCTACGTAGCAGTAGCAATCTTAGCGACCTATTTCTTCCCCAAAGTTACCGAATTACAAGATTTAAAAATAGCTGTCGGTTTAGGTATTTTGGCTTATTGCCTTTACGAACTCAATGATTTACTTCTGAATCTCTTTAATCGTGTGTTCAAAAAGCGCGAATTAAAATTTTAGAAAACGCTACACCCCTTTTTTATTTATCCTCTCTTCAACCTCTATGACATTCTCTTTAACCTCTGAGTTAATGCATAGCATTCTCTCCGCCCTCTGTAGTATTTATACTCTCTGCGCAACTCTGTGGCATTAGCATTCTCTGCGCCACTCTGTGGAACTAGCATTCTCTTTATCCTCTGTGGTTTTATAAAATCCAACCCTACTTTAAACTCTGTGTAACTCTGTGGCAATTGAACTCAGCGCAACTCTGTGGCATTAGCATTCTCTTTATCCTCCGTGGTTATATAAAATCCACCCCTACTTAAAACTCTGTGAAACTCTGTGGCAATTGAACTCAGCGTCACTCTGTGGCAGTTGCATTCACCACCCTCTGTGGTTAAAGAATAATAAAAATTCCTACTTCAAGTTCGCATCAAAATAATCACTAATCTTCTGCATCAAATGCACACGATCCTTGCCACGCACATTATGCGGATGCGCAGGGTAAACATAATAATCCATTTGCACACCTTCATCTACACATTTCTTCTGAAACAAGACACTATTTTGCCATACCACCACATCATCGTCCGTGCCATGAATCATCAACAATTTACCTTTTAGATTCTTCACTTTATCCAACAACACATTCGCTGCATAGCCTTCTTTATTTTGCTCTGGCGAATCCATATAGCGCTCGGTATACATTATCTCATACATACTCCAATCCAATACTGGACCACCAGCTACTCCGACTTGAAACACATCAGGTTTGCGAAGCATGAAAGACGTCGTCATAAAACCACCATAGCTCCAACCATGTACGCCTAATCTATTCGCATCTACATAGGATAATGATTTTAAGTAGTCGACGCCTACTAGTTGATCCTCCATTTCGAGTGTACCTAGATTACGATGCGTAGCGCTTTCAAACTTCATTCCTCTATTGCTACTTCCTCTTCCATCAAGTACAAAAACGAGATATCCTTTTTGTGTCATATAATCATACCACAAATTACCACTGTATGGAAATGTATTTTTATTCAATTGCACATGTGGACCGTTATAGACATACACAATTACAGGATATTTTTTAGCCGGATCAAAATCTGCAGGCTTCATCAATTTAGCATACAACAAAGTACTATCGGAAGCGTACAATTTCACCAATTCTACTGTAGCCAATTTATAATCCGTCAATGTATTCGAAGCGGTCAAAATTCTCTTTTCAGTTCGTGTATTCACATCAATCACTTCAATATTGCGTGGTGTTGATTGTGACGTATACACATCGATTAAAAAATTACCATTGGTACTTAATTGCGCTGTATGCACACCATTGGCATTGGTAATTGCGCGCATTGCTCCTGTTTTGATATTCACAGCGTACACATTTTTCTCCATCGGACTAGCTTGTGTCGAAGTATAAATCAATTCTTGATTTTTCTTGTTGTAGCCAAGTACTTCATTTACCAACCATGGACCTTTGGTCAAAGGACGTATCAAACTGCCATCGGCATTGTACAAGTACAAATGCATATAACCATCGCGCTGACTCCACCATACAAACTGCGATGGATTTTTGTCTATAAAGTATAACGCGTTTTGTGGCTCTACATATTTATCATGTTTCTCTTCAAACAATGTTTTCACCAATGCACCATTGGCAGCATCGTATTTATTCAGTTTCAAATGATTTTGATCGCGATTCAACAGAGCCACATAAATGTATTTTTCATCGGGACTCCAGCTTACGCTCGTCAAATATTGCTCTTTTGGTTCAGCTGTTTGCAAGTAAATCGTTTGTGCTGTTTTAATGTTGTAGATACCGACCGTCACATGATGCGATGCTCTACCAGCCATCGGATATTTTATCATATTGACTTTCGCGGGTACAGACATCCAATCCACAACTGGATAATCCTCTACCATGCTTTGATCCATTCTATAAAAGGCCAAATGATTCGCCATCGGCGACCAAAACAATCCACCATCGATTCCAAATTCATTGCGGTGTACCGACTGACCATATACGATGGATTGGCTTCCATCTTGCGTTACTTGCACGGGTTGTGCAGCACTACTTGTTATATAAAGTTGATTATTCTCGACATAAGCCACTTGTTTAGATTGGATATCCAATAGTTGGTGTTCTGCCTTTGGCGACACCTGTGCTAAAACTTGCAACTGCGACGAATCGCGGGCAAGTGTATTAAACTGTATGTATTTATTGTCGTGAAAAATATAAAAATTGACATTGTTAATCCAATGCAAGGCTGGGAAACCTTTCAATTCTTTCACACCTGCTTTGGCCAACAACTGATTCATTTTCTCTAAAGCAATAATCATTTCCGACTCGCCTGTTTGCGGGCTATAAGCCATAATCACTTTTTCGGTATCGTTCGAAATGACATGCGAATAAAATTCGCTGCTGCCCATCCACTGCAATTGATTTAAGTTCTTAACTGCAAAAGTCGAAGACATACCCAACACAGCTTCCTTCATCGTGAAGTTTTTTTGCTGCGCCATTAACGAAGTTGATATAAATAGAAGAAGAATTATTTTTTTCATTAGAACGTATTTTTGCGATGACTACTATAAAATAGCAAGGTGTTAAAGATAGAAAGAAGTATTTAAATTTGATTTGATTTGAAACGTTTTTTAAAAAATACCCCTTCCTAAAATGTTCAAGAAAATAGAAAACAGAATACAACTTTATATTAAAGGAATAATTTAGACTTAAAATTTCGAGTACTATTTTGAATTTAAAGTTGGCCTTAGGAAAATAGCGTTAAGAAAATGATAGTTTTTTGTCGATAGAAATAAAAACAATCGCTAGTTGCTTAAAAAAAGAGCCGTTGCTAAATCTACCCTTTATTGAAGCAAAAAAAACAAATAGATGCATAGCTTTTTTATTTCCGACAAAAAGCTGTCATTTTTAGCTATTTTTCGACAGCCTTGATTTTTTGCTCCACTTTTTTATCAAGAAAAAAGTGGAAATTTAAATCTTAACGAAGTTTCGAAAGGTAATAAAAATCTTAAGCATTTAAAAGTTAGATGTCGTTTCTTGAGTTGCATGAATAAAAATGCAGATTGCTTCGCGGAGCCTCGCAATGACGTATTAATATAAGGATTTCGTCACTGCGAGGCACCCTGCCTGATGGCAGACAGGGAAGCAGTCTGCATTTTTAGGCACATAATAATTCGTTCATCATATTACATCACCCTATCTCCACTACGATTCAAATTGCAACAATTGCTCAAACAAAGTCTCGTACTCAGGTTGTAGGTATTCTATTTTCATCGCTATAGAATTGTATTGCGACTCCGTAGCCTGAAACAAGTTTTTATTCAAGTAAGTATCCGGTGCGGCCAACAAAGCTTCAAGTCTTTGCTTTTCAGTATTCAGTGTCGCTAGTTCCTCTTCCAGTTTTGTAAACTTCGAACGAATGCGCTTCTCTTCCTTTTGCTTCTCTTTATATTCGCTTGTATTATTGGCAGGTTTAGGTGCTTCCACCACAGGCGCTTTCTCTACTTTCTTCTCTTCTACTACCACTTCTTTCTTCGCCGCTACTTCTATCTTTCCTTCTTTAATTTGTTGTGCTTTACGCTTTTTAAATTCTTCCAGTTCCTGATACGTGCCTTCAAATTCATTGATTTGACCATCTTCTATTTCCCATATTTTATTCGCTACATTCTGTATAAAATAACGATCATGCGAAACCAATACATACGTCCCTTCAAAATTGTTCAAGGCCTGTATCAACATATTTACGGAAGTAATGTCCAAGTGATTGGTAGGCTCATCCAGTAGCAAATAATTGGCTTTACTGATGATCGTCTTGGCCAAGGCCACACGTGCTTTTTCACCACCCGATAATACGCGTATTTTTTTAAACACATCATCGCCCTTAAACAAGAAACAACCCATCAACTCGCGCAACTCTTGTTCCGACTTACCGCTACCACAGTGTTTCAATTCATCCATGATGTCGTCATTCACATTCAAGGCTTCGAGCTGATGCTGCGCATAAAACGAAATATCAATATTATGTCCAGGCACCACTTCCCCGCCACACTTTTCAGTACCCGATATCAATCGGAGCAAAGTCGATTTACCTTTACCATTCGCACCTATGATGGCTATTTTATCGCCACGGTTTATTTCTATATTGGCATTCTTCAAGATATGGATATCACCATAACTTTTAGATACATTTTTAAACGTCGTTACAATTCGGCCGGGTTGTATCCCTGCTATAAATCTAAAATTAATCTTTGCCGTTTCGCTCAGTGGCGCTTCTATTTTTTCCAGTCTATCGAGCTTCTTTACCAAACTCTGGGCTTGCTTCGCTTTCGATGCTTTCGCTTTAAAGCGTTCTATAAATCGCTCCTGCTGACCTATAAACTCCTGCTGATTTTCATACTCACGTTGCTGAAACTCTGTACGGATTTCCTTCTCTTGTTCGTAATATGAGTAATCGCCAGTATAATGATTCAATTTCTGTTGCGAAATCTCAACGATTTTCGTCACCATACGATCCAGAAAGTAGCGATCGTGCGATACTATAATCACCGAACCCGGATAATTCATCAGGTAACGCTCTATCCATTCTATCGAAGGCAAATCCAAGTGATTGGTAGGCTCATCCAGCAATAAGATATCTGGGTTTTGCAAAATCATTTTGGCTAAGATCACACGCATACGCCATCCACCCGAAAAGGTCGTAAACCCACGACTCAAATCTGCTGTTTTAAAACCCAGACCTTCCAATACCTCAGCCGCTTTATATTCCATTTCGTAGCCGCCTGCAAGGTCAAAGTCGTGATGCAAATCAGCTAGCTTGTGCAATTTCTTTTCGTCTTCGCTATTCTCCAGCTCTATTTCCAGTTTCTTGATTTCCTTTTCTATCACCAAGGCCTTCTCATAGGCGCCTTTGGCTACTTCCAGGATGCTTTCATCTGTTTCCAAACTTTGCAAATCCTGATGAAAATAACCTATCGTAAGCGTTTTACTTCGATTCACCTGCCCTTCCGACACCGAATATTCACCAATCAAAATTTTCAACAAGGTTGATTTACCGGTACCATTTGGCCCGATAAGCCCAATACGTTCATTGGGATAGATATGCCACGAGGCTTCGTCGAGTATTTTACGAGCACCAAATTCAAACGTGACATTATTAAGAGATAATAGCATAATTGTATAAAAGTGCAAAAATGAACGATTTAAACGTAGAATGAAAGTTTTTTTATAAACAATAACCTAATCGGGGGAATTTCTTGGAGCTAGAGGGTATTTTATATATTGAACTACTTCCTGCTACTTTATGCGCACGGCGCATTTTAAGTATCAGGGCTAGACTTCGAGGACATTTACTTTATTAAGCTGAGGGAATGCAAGGGTTTATGGTCAATCGGTTCTGAGAACCATTTTTATCTAGCCTACGGAATGCCGCTGAAGCGAACATTCTGAAGAGCGTGTTACACAACTAGGCCAAGCCTGTCGAGGACATAGAAACCTCAAAGGCACAGCCTCATATCTTTGCATTACCTTTATTTATTATTAACCAACAGAACTAGAGTAGCACATTTAGCTTAGCCAAGACACGATGTATCGATGTTGTTTCGAAGAAAAATCTACTTTAGTTTCTTTTTCTTTTAAATCTGAATAGTACTTAAACATATATGCAAGTCATTTAATGTTGTATAAAACATGAGGGAAGATTTAGAGAAGGATTCTGTTTATTTAGAACCCATTTATTATGTTAAAGTATTCATTAGGTTTAGACATTGCAAGTGAAAAGTTTGACGCTTGCCTATCCGCAATTGACGACAAACAAGATGTAACAGTCATTAGCTCTCGTCAGTTTTCAAACAACGAAAAAGGATTCAAATTGTTGCTCGATTGGATTCATAAAAACAAAAGATATAAAGACATTCCACTTGTTATTTGTATGGAAGCAACCGGTGTGTATTATGAGCAATGTGCACTCTATTTATTTAATCAAGGATTTTCAGTTTCTATTATTTTACCTAATAAAGCCAAAAAGTATTTACTTTCCTTGAGTTTAAAATCTAAAAATGACACCATTGATGCAAAAGGATTATCCAGGATGGGGGCCGAGCAAAAGTTAGAAATCTGGCAACCAATGGGAACATTTTTTTATTTACTTCGTGGATTAACTCGTCAATTGCAAACCATTCAAGAACTTAAAACAATGGTCAAAAATCAGTTGCATGCTACTGAATTAGGCATGTACGAGTTGAAATTTATAATCAAGGAACAAAAAAAATTGATAGAAACGTATGATAAGTTAATAGCAAAGTTGAACATAGAAATTGAGAAACATTTAAAATCGAACGAAGCCATTTATACAAAAGTCAAAAATATGATTAGTGTAAATGGAATTGGCTTACTGACTGTTGCAGTTATCTTGGCTGAAACAAATGGATTTGAATTATTCAAATCGTCCTCTCAGTTGGTAAGCTATTGTGGACTTGATGCAGTCGAAAACCAAAGTGGAAGTCATAAAGGGAAAACTAGAATTTCTAAGAAAGGAAATTCCAGAATTAGACGAAGCTTATTCATGCCTGCTTTTTGTGCGGTGAAGGACAAGGAATCAATATTTTATAAACTGTATGAGCGAATATTTGAAAGATCAAGCATTAAAATGAAAGCCTACGTAGCGGTGCAAAAAAAGTTACTGGTCATCATGTATACCATATGGAAAAAAAATGAAAAATTCAACCCTAAAAATAATAATTCTAGAGATGAGGAGCAGGCGACATCCTCTCCGTTAACACCTGAGACTAAAAAAATAGTGCCAACAAAAGTGGCACTAAACAAGGTAATCAATTCTATCGACGAATCGCAGTTTGACTCCTCTCCGTGTTTGCAAAGCTAAAAAAATAATTTAAATATTGTTTGGTTTTTAAGATAGTACCTTTGAAGAGAGGGAACGAAATATGCATTTCGAATCATATTTTCTTAACAGCAGAGTACAACATAATCATTTAAAAGTTTAATTTCTTTTAATTTGCGAAGCCATTTTAGAGACTCAAGTAAAAATGAGCATTTCGCATATAAATTCACAATATCCCCGAGGCTGGAGACTATGCGAGGACAGAAGGACTATAAAAAGAAGATTGTTGCATAAAACAAGTAAATTGTATTCTTACTTTAATAAAGTAACATCCCCTTTTCTCACATATACAGTATTATTTGTTAGGCATCTATATGAAAAAATATAATGAAAGTTGTTATTTCCTTGAGCATTTTTATCTCCCAACTTAAAGCTACCATCCCAACCTTTTGTATAATCATCAGTACTCCACACTTTTTCACCCCATCTATTATAAATTTCAAAATGAATAAGTTGAATACCAGCGCTTGTAATTGCACGAAAAACATCATTTTTACCATCGCCATTTGGTGTGAAAGCATTTGGAATATAGACTTCTTCGCAACATTCACCTGGATTAATATAAACGGTATCGGCAATTTTGCAACCCTTGAAATCTGTAACTTTAACAGTATATAATCCAAAACGAAGATCGGTAGCTCGGTCTACATATTGTGGTGGATTGCTGCTCCATTCGTAAGTATAAGGTTGTGCCCCACCAGTTACGTTTGCTTGTGCCCATCCTTCTGTACCAACTCCGAGACAACCTAAATCATTTTTTAAAATATTAATATTTAATGGATTTAAAGTTGGGGTAATAAATACAGCAGAATCATATTTGCATCCTACTGAATCACGTATGAAAATGGTATAATTTCCTGTGGCAAGATTATTGAATATTCCGTTATTGTTTGAAATAGAATCGGGCAGTAAACTATACGTTAAAATTCCAACACCGCCAGATCCTTTTATATATATAGTCCCATCTTTTCCCTCTTTACAAATTTCCGGTCCAACAGTCAACACATCAGCAAGCAATCTATCTTTATCAAACAATAGTATACTGGTATCTTTTGTACAGTTAAGCGCATCCGTAACTCTAATGGTATAGTATCCAGCTTTTATTCCAGTAAAAATTGAATTAGTACTAGGTACAGAACCATTAAACTGATACAAAAATGGTGCAGTACCACCAGTAGCATATAATTCTACTCTACCATTAGAATCGCCATTGCATCCAGGTTGTTCAATATTGAAAACCGGAAATTCTATGGAAGGGTTTTGGGTAATGGTAAGTATACTTGTTAAAGTGCAACCATTTGCATCTTGAGCAGTCACAGTATATGTTTGAGCTGTTAAGTTGTAAAAATTACCAGTAAAATTATTTTGAGGTCCAGAGGGTGTTATAGAATAATTTATTGTTCCAGTTCCACCATTTGCCAACACAAATAAAGAATCTGTAGTATTTCCGAAACATTTAATGTGTGGGAGATAAACAGAACCCCATTGCATTGGGGTTGGCTGCGAAACGACTATTGGTGAAATAATAGTAGAGCAAAATGCAGAATCAACGATTTGTACGGAATAAGTACCAGCTGTTAGATTACCAAAAACTCCAGTAGAATTTACAATAGGAGTACCTAATAAATAGTATTGAAAAGGTGCATAACCACCATTGGCAAATACGGATACCAAGCCATTGTTTCCGTTATAGCAACTTACATTGCTTTGTACTACGAATGACCCTGTAACTGGCGGTGGTTGAGTAAAGCTAAAAGCGGTATCAGCAGAGCAGTTGTTTACATCATTAACCGTTACTGTATAATTATTAGCAGCAAGTGAGTTAAACACACCATTGCTATTGGGTGGTAAAATAGCAGGGAAAATTGTGTAAGTAAGTAAGCCTGTACCACCTCCTGCTAAAGCAACTATGCTTCCATTGTTTAACCCATTACAAGAAATGGGTGTAGTAGATACACTAGTATAAAGTAGCTGAGGCGGATTTGAAATAAGTAAACTAGTTGAGGACGAACAATTAGCAGCATCTGACACCATAATAGTATAAGTGTTAGAAGCCAAACTATTATAAGAACCAGTTGTATTGATAATATTAAGCGGTTGTAATGTATAAGTAAGAGTACCTGTACCTCCAACGTAATTGATATTTATTGTGCCATCAGTTTGGTTGTAGCATGTCACGTTATTTGTAGTTAAAGTATTTAAGGTTATTGGGCTAGGTTGATTTATTACAATCAATGTGCTATTGGTACAAGCATTGGCATCCGTAACGATAATGGTATAACTTCCCGCAATTAAATTATTAAAGTTCGAACCAGGAGAGATAGAGTAATTGTATGGAGCTGAGCCTCCAATAGAAACTAAAGAATTTATAGATCCATTTCCAAGTCCAAAACAACTCGGGGTAGTAATATTGTACGAAGATATAACTGGCGCATTTGGCTGAACGAGTGTATTGGTATTTGAAATACTACATCCATTGTTGTCACTTACAGTTATAGTATAAGTTCCTGATGTTAATCCAATGAAATTATTTGAAGCTAAAGGCGTGGCGCCATTCAATGAATATAAATAAGGGGTTGATCCTCCGCTTACAAATATTGTCATATTCATTGGCAGGCAAGAACTTGCTGAACTTACAATACTATCAATGATAAGTTGATTTGGTTGTGAAATTAAAACTGTAGTTGTAACGCTACAACCATTGACATCTGTAGCTAAAATGGTGTAAGTGCCTGAGGACAGGTTAGAAAATATTCCATTTGTATTGGATACATTTCCTGGCGTTATCAAATATGTGAGTAATCCAGATCCACCCAAAGCTGTTTGCACAATACTACCCGTAGAGTCGTTGAAGCATAAAACATTTTGAATAGAAGGGGAGTTAAATACAATGGGTTGTGGTTGTGATATTACGACAGATGTAGATGTGGTACATGCATTCGCATCCGATACAGAAATTGTGTAACTGCCAGCTTGAAGGGAAGTAAACGTACCAATTGTATTATTATTATTGTTTGGCATTAAAGTAAAGGAATAATTAGGATTGCCACCAGACATAGTTGTAGTAACTGAACCTGTACTCCCACCATTACAACTTATTGGCGTCGTATTGATGTTTGAAAAAATAAGCTCCTGAGGTTGGCTTATTGGTATATTGGTAGAAGAAGAGCAACCTAAAATATCTGTGGCAATTATTGTATAATTGTTTGAATACAATGAATTAAAAATTCCATTTTGGTTTGTAATGTTTCCTGGATTGACGGTATAACTTATTAAACCTGTACCGCCAGATGCTTGGGTAGAAATAGAACCAGTACTATCGCCAAAGCACAAAACATTATTACTGCTTGTGGTGTTGAAAATAGGAGAATTGGGAAGTGTAATAGACCAAGTGGAGGTAACACTACAGTTATTTGCATCCAGAACAGTTATTGTATATGTTGCAGGTCCAAGATTTGAAAAAGCATTATTGCTTTGAAACGCACCACCAATAGAATAAGTGTAAGGAAAAGTTCCACCAATGGATAAAATTGTAAGTGTGGAATTATTCGAAGGTACGCAAGTAGGTATTGTGTTGCTAATGTTTGAAATTTGAAGTAAGGCAGGTTGGTTAATAGTTGTGATCGTTGAAATTGAACAACCATTAACGTCAGTTGCGACTATGGTATATGAACCAACAATTAAATTGTTAAAATAACCTGTTGAATTTGTGATATTATTGGGTTGAATATTGAAATTTATTTGCCCAGTGCCACCAGAGCCATTCAAAGAAATAATACCATCATTTCCGCCAAAACAATTTACATGAGTTAATAAAGGAGAAGACATAGTCAATGGCATTGGTTCTGATAAATTTACTATTGTACTTTGGCTACATCCGTTGACGTCAGTTGAAGTAATAGTATATGTATTAGGTGCTAAAGAATTAAAATTACCTGTAGTATTACTGATATTTCCCGGTTGAAGCGAAAAAGTAAAAGGCAAAATTCCTCCAATTGAACTCAATTGTATTTGCCCATTATTCAGTCCGTAACAAGTGATATTATTGAATGAATTTACATTAATTTGAACCGTATTATTGGTATTGATATTAATTATTGTACTTGCTGTACAATTGTTTGTATCCTTTACAGTTATCGTATAGGTATTTGCACATAAATTTAAAAATTGAGGATTGGATTGAAAAGCCCCGTTATCGATTTTATATTGTAATGAAAATATAGAACTAGCATTAACCAAGGCAGAACCATTGCAACCCGGATTACAAGTTGCATTTGTTAAATTAACAGAATTTATAATAGGAGCAGACTGAGTATTAATACTTGCAGTTGAACTTCCTGTACATCCATTTGAGTCTTTAACAGTTAAAGTATATACGCCTACAGATAAACCACTAAAACTAGCAGAGGGATTAAATATACCCGGAAAAGTACTGATACTATATTGATATGGTAATAAACCGCCATTTGCAGTTATAACCAATGAGCCATCATTGCCTGGATTACAACTTGCATCATTGACTGAAATATTAAGTATTTGAGGCGAATTAGGCGTAGTAATAGTATAAATGCTACTAACAGTGCAAAGATTTGCATCTTTGACAATAACTGTATATGTATTAGCAGATAAGTTATTAAATGTATTGCTAATGCCAAAAACATTTGTTGGCGAAATTGCATAACTATAAGGACCAACACCTCCATTTGCATTAACAGTTAATGTGCCATCATTACCAGGAATACAAGTTGGATTAGTATTTGTAATAGAAGATATGAGCAATGGCGTTGGTTCTGTAATAGTTATACTAGTCGTTAAACTACAATTGTTTGCATCAACTGAAGTAACAGTATATGTTTGTGCACTAAGACCTATAAAACTACCTGATGAATTCGAAACTAGCCCTGGACTCAAAGTATATGTGTAAGAGCTTACACCACCTCCAACTTGTACATTAATTTCCCCTGTATTGGAACCATTACATAATAGATTATTTGATGATGCAGACGACCAACTTAAAACATTAGGTTGACTAATATTGACTATGGATGAAACACTACAATTATTAGCATCAGTTATTGTAGCTGTATAAGTGCCTGCTACCAATGTGGTAAATATTCCGGATGAATTTGTAAATAAAGGTGATTGTATTTGATAAGAAAATCCACTAGTGCCTCCAATGGCATTCAGAAAAATCTCTCCATTATTTTGACCAAAACATGAGACAGGAGTAGTTGATGATGCTATAGATAGTATTGCAGGTTGATTTACATTAACAGTTGTTATAGCACTACAACCCACATTGTCTGTTACAATTACAGTATAAATACCAGCAATTAAATTGGGGAAAGAACCATTAGTGTTTGTGATGTTATTTGGCTGTAGGGTATATTGCAACGAACCGCTTCCACCACTAGCAGTTGCTTGAATGCTTCCGTTACTATCACCATTACAAAGAATATTTGTATGTGTTACATTTGAAAAGGCAGGTGCATTCGGAGTTGTGATATTTTGAGTTGCTGAAAAGCTACATTGATTAGCATCGATTACAGAAATAGTGTATACACCTACACTTAATGAATTGAAGATAGGTGAAGCTTGTATAAGCGAATTTAATTTATAACTATAAGCTGGTAACCCTCCTGTAGCATTTACAGTTATTACAGCATCATTACCAGGAACACAACTTGGAGGTGTAATACTCAAAGTAAATGATGGTAATGGATTTATTGTTATAGAAATTGTGCTTGTTGCGGTACATCCAAAAGTTGAAGTGCCTGTTACTGTATAAGTAGAATTGACAATAGGAGATACTATTATCGAACTACCGGATAAACTTCCAATCGATGGATTTTGCCAAATATAGCTAATTGCTCCAATGGCATTCAGCGTATCATTTGCCCCTAAACAAATAGAATTGTTAGAAAGAGAAGATAAAGTGATTGTTGGCTCAGGTATAATTGTAAGTGTCTTGATGAAAGTAGAAGAACCACACTCATTAGTTACTGTCAGAGAATATGTATGAACCCCTGGCGGGAATGTTACACTTGGATTTGATAAAGCAGATGAGGAAGGCGTTGCATTTGGAAAATTCCACAAATATGTAAGTGTGTTTGCAGCGCAATTTTGAATAGTTGCTGTTGGACTAAATATTGAGTTTTCACAAATTGTATCAGCAGCCGAAATGGTTATAATCGGATTTCTCTTTATCAGAAAAAGGGTATCCTTAAAAGCTGTACCACACGAATTTGTATGTTCAAGCCTTACTCTATATTGTCCTTGGTTATTAAATCTAATGGCAGGACTAATTGAGGTCGAAGTCCCTGATGTAAAGACGTAGTCATTTAAAGAGTCAGCCACACATGTGTTTGATAATTTTGTAACACTCCAGGTATAAGGCGTATTAATACAGCTTGTACTGACAGATGTATTTGTAAATTGTACTGTAGATAACACACAATTACTTATTGGCCCTGACGTGAAATCTACATTATTCTCTTCTATACAAACCAGTTTTTGGATGGTATCATTTCCGCATCCACTATACGAAACCAAGGTTACTGTATATGTGCCTGTAGCGGTATAGGTATAAGGTGGTGGGTTATATGAATTAGAAGTATCAGCCGTGGTGTTAGGATCACCAAAGTTCCAAAGATAAGTTGTAGTGGTGTTGCAGGTTGGAGAATTATAGCCGTTAATACTTGAATTGGTAAAATATACAGGTGTATTTACACAACTAATAGAATCGTTTATGGTAAAATTAGCATGCCCTTTTGAAAAAATTTTAATCCCATTTACTGTGGCGGTTGTTGTAGCACAGGCGTTTTGAGCAGAAACGGAAACTATAAATTGATTCTGAGCTTGACCACATGAGGTGGTATTAAATGTATGATATATTGAATCAGTAATCACTGAATTCCAAGTGATAGGGCTAGTCCCATCACCAAAATCCCAAGTATAAGTTGTACCCGTCGTATTTTGCTGATATCCAGATATGATAAATAAATATTGAACAGGCAAACAACCTAAGGTATTCCCAGGGCCAGTACATCCAATGGACGGATTCGTTTGATTAATAACCTGAATTATCGTATCTCTCTCACAACCATTTGTATAGGTTGCTTTGAATACTAAATTAAAAATCCCATACGAATTATAGGTATGATTTAATGGGAAACTTGATTGAATTAAACCTGTAACTAAAGGTGAACCATCTCCCCAATTTAACTCATAACTGACTATTGAAGCTGCCAGAGGAGTATTTACTGTCACGTTAAAAGCAGGCAAACCAGTTGTGTTTCCACAATTATTAAATGGATTAAAAGTATTTAATATATCATTTAAAATAGGTTTAGGTGCAGGTTTGATATACATGGTTTTTGTGCTGGTGCTTGAACAACCACCAGGGCTATTAACTCCAGTTACAGTATAGGTGGTGGTAGCGTTAGGAAGTGGATTATAGGTATTTCCAATAGCATTTCCTGGCATCCAAGTGTATTGATTAGCCCCATTTGCTGTTAATACGTTACTTACACCTTCGCAAATAGTGTCGTTTTGCGCTGAAATAGTAACTGTTGGAAAGTTATTATATACAGTAATTGTTATATAAGCTGTATCCACACATGGGCCAGTTGTAGCGTATACTGAATATGTTGTGGTTGTAACAGGGTTAACTGTAATGGAATTTGAATTAAAATTTCCAGGATTCCAGAAATAGTTATTACCTCCAGAGGCAGTTAATGTTACAGAACCACCAAAACAAATTGATGTGCTAGTTGCTGAAATCGAAACTGGACATCCGTGACTGATAAAAACTGAAAATATAAATAATAGGTTGAGTAAAAGAAATTTTCTCATTGTGGTTTGGCTTGGTTGTTTCAAAAATATAAAAAAAATAGGACCTTTTTATGTAATACTAATTATTCTATTGGTTGGTGTCCCACAAAACAATAGGCCAACAAATAAAAATCCTTATTTGCTTGGCAAACAACAGTCCAATTCCGTTGAGGTTACCAAGCTAATTAAGGAGATGATAAATGTAGTACAAAAATTTCAAAATAACTACTTCTATAGCGAAAATAATATTCAGAAGTCCCAGCATTTTAGAGTGTGATTTAAGCGTTTTGGCTAGTGTGGGTATGCAACCTGTACTTCATGTAGTTTTATAATTGAGTATAAATATAGATTGTTGAACAAAGGTAATCATTGCAAAAAATTAAAAAGTAAATACAGGCATAGGTTGCAAACCTGTGCTAGCCAGGGAATGTTTTACATAATCATAAACGTTTTTTTTCGTTTAATTGCTGGTGTTTATTTGTTAGATTTGTGTTATTCTAATGGTGGCTTTTTCAAAGACTGACGTTAAATTCAACCATTTTAAACAGTTTCGAATAATTGAAAGACTTCTATAAAATATTAAATGTAAATCATGATGCTTCAGAAACTGAAATTAAAAAAGAATTCAGGAAACTTGCGACAATACATCACCCTGACAAAAACGGTGGTTCTAAAAAGTCTGAAGAAACTTTTAAGGTAATACTTAACGCTTATGAGACATTATCTGATAAAGAAAAACGAGTAATTTATGACATAAAATATAAGCAACATTTTCAAAAACCCAAATCGGAAACGACAAATCAAAATAATAGAAATAACAAACAAGAAGAAACCAAACAGTCACCACATAGAAACAGAAAATATCAGCAAACGGAAAGGAGTAAACCAAAAGTTAATTATGTTTTTTGGGTTGTATTGGTTTTACTTGCACTGCTCTATTTATATAATGCTCACAAAACAACGACAACAGGAAATCCAAAAGCTGACCAACAACTTGAAGAACAAAAATCCGAAAACAGACCACAATCAGGCGAAATAGATTTTATTAAATAAAAAATACTAAATAATGAAAAAAATACTTATAACAATTATTTTTACAATTTCAATTCTAAAAACAGCGTCATCACAAGTCTTTTATACCGATAAAACCCTAAATTTAAGAAGTGGCCCTGGAATAAATTATGAAATAATTACTACACTTCCTAAAGAATCAGAGATTTCTATTCTTGACTCTAACCTTATTTTGAAAAAATATAAGGTAGAAGAAGAAAACTTTGATGTTCCAGAGGAAATGTTAGAATCGTTTTTAATAAAATTTCCAAATGCAATAGAGGACACTGGTACAGTCAAGAAAAAGAAACTTACAGAAAAACTAAGAAAACAGTTAGAAGAAATTGCAAACAATCTTTATAACAAAGGCGAATCAGAGCAAGTAATACAAGATAAGGTAGATGCTTTTGTAGATTTATTTGGTGAAGAAGATGGCAAAGACATGCAAACTAACTGGTGGCACGTTTCATGGGAAGGTTATGAAGGTTATGTTTTTGCAAAGCACATAAAACATTATACTATATTGAAATACACCCGAAATACTAACGACATTATAGTAAAAAAAACACCTAATAATGATTGGAGTAAAAAAGTTTATAAAAGTGGACAAACTCCTGAATGTGAAAATGTTGATCCGCGATATGATTATAAGCTTGATAATTATTTAAAAGTAAATGTTGGTTCACATACAGACGTTGTAATAAAACTTATGAAGAAGCAATACGGAGGCGACCTATGCATTAGAGTAGTATATATAAGAAGTAACGAAACCTATTATCTTAAAAATATACCTGAAGGGAACTACTATTTAAAAATAGCTTACGGAAGCGACTGGAGACAAAAAATTGTTGACCAACAATGCTATGGAAAATTTATGAAAAATGCACAATATGAAATCGGAAAAGAAAGGCTTGATTACAATGTAATTCACAAAAATGACGGATATCAGGTCCCATCCTTTGAACTTTCATTAGACGTTATTGTAAAACGAGGAACAAAACCAACCTTTAATTCAAACGATATTTCAGAAGCAGAATTTAATAAGTAAAATATCGCAAGTGTCCTGATTAAAATTCCTTTTGAATTAGGCAAGTCAGCTTATAACACAGCGCAGAAAACAATACCCAGCTGAGTCTAAGCGCTTAACAATTTAATCATATAAAATCTGCAAATAAATGTTATGCTTTATCTCTATCTTTGTCCGGAACTGCTCCTACGCTCGGAATGTTATGGCTAATTAATACTTAAAATCGATTATGAGAATAATTAAGTTTAAACCTGCAGATTCTTTTGAATTTAGAAATTACATAGATATCGGTTCATGTGAAAGAGATTATCACTTTATCAATTTCTATTTACCAGGTGAACACGAAAACACGACAGGGAAAATTTATTTTGATAGTTATAACTCTTGGTTTGAAAATTTCAAGGTAGAATCAATAGGTTCTAAAATGATAATAATTCACTATTATCTATCAGAATACATGGGGTGGAATCTTAGTGAAAATACTCCACAACTAGATTATTTCTCAGATGTATATGGAGAGAGAACTGCGAGTATAATGAATAGTAATTTAAATTATTTTTTACAGTTTAATAATAAATGGTTCGAGGACGAATTTCCTTTTTTTAAAGGGTTAGACTTAAACTGGGATGACATTGAAGAAAGGTTTGTTAGTACAAAAGAAAATAAAGATGGCAACATCACTGAAATTGAATTTGATGATGAATCTACTATTTCATTTCTTGATGAAGATGACAATGTACGGTCATTTTATGTTGCAGAGGAAGATTTTTTAGATTTAAAAAATGAAATTGATAGAATCGTAAGTAAATTTCAACCTTAACCCCAGTTCTATTCAGCGTCTTTCGCTTCATAGCCATATTCAGTAGCTTTCAGCTACTAACAAAAAGCAAATTTCACTTGTATTTCATCTGCTTAATAATGCGTGTGTCGATGAGCTTTAGCCGTGATAGGAAGAAGCGCCGTGCGCTCTGGATAGCACGAAGTAGCTCAATGAAAGAGAGAACGTTCAGCTCCAAATAGTTCGCTCTTCGGAATTTTAGATATCCGCAACGTCTTTCTATTGACTGAATACAAACTGTTCAAAGATTCTTAATTATCTTGCATTCGGAAGTCCACTGAAACGAACATTCCAAGAGCGTAAATTCAAAAACGTATTTAACTACACCATAATCCTAAAAATCTTAAAAATAAGTAAATCCTGATACAGACAAAAACTACTATGAGCAAGATTTCCATCCGTTTTTTTGATGATAGAGAAGTACGTGCCATTTGGGACGATGAAAACAACAAATGGTGGTTTTCGGTATTGGATATTGTAGCTGTATTGCGCAACCAAGACGACTATACTAAAAACCGAAACTATTGGAAATACCTAAAAGCCAAACTGAAAAAAGAAAATAGTGAGTTGGTTAGTGTCACTACCCAACTGAAATTATTGGCTAATGACGGTAAACGCTATTTGACCGATATGCTCGATTACGAAGGCATCATAGCCTTAGGAAAACAATTTCCCAGTAAAACCGCCAACAAGTTTATAGATTGGTTTACCTACAGCCCTGAGAGCATTGATGGTAAAAGCAAAACAAAGGCCTATGCCCTATTTGAAACCAGTTTTATAGATAGCATTGAAGTAGGCACAACCAAAGGCTTACAACAAATACATGGGTATCTATTTGGGGGCTTATATGAGTTTGCTGGACAATTACGAACTAAGAATATTTCAAAAGGAGGATATCGATTTGAGTATGCACAATATTTAAATAGCACTTTGCAAAAAATAGACAACATGCCCGAAACTACATTTGATGAAATCGTAGAAAAATATGTTGCTATGAACAAAGCACACCCGTTTATGGAAGGTAATGGCAGAAGTACCCGAATTTGGCTTGATTTAATCTTAAAAAAACAGCTACAACAATGTGTGGATTGGAGCAAAATAAGCAAAACCAATTACATGAATGCGATGATCATAAGCTCGGTAGATAGTAGCGTGTTACAAGCATTGCTTGAATCAGCGCTTACCAACGCTATTGACAGCCGGGAGATGTATATGAAAGGTATCGATTATTCATACTATTATGAAGAAAATTGATATTGGATATAATGTAAGATTACTATAAACCATTCTGTTTCCGTCTCTTTACTCGTCTAAACAACTTGTAGAGAAAATAAAAAATCTAACATTAAGACTAAGCTGTAATTGAATTTAAATTATAATACAACCTTATTGTTTAAGAATTTTTTCGACTTTAGTGACAACACCATTCTCCACAATTTGCAAGAAGTATATTCCTTTTGGAATTTCTCTAATGTTCATTTCGATAGTATGGTTTGAAGCTGACGCATTCAATTCAGTACGTTTTACAACTTGTCCATTCATATTGACCAATTGAATTGTATTGCTTGGATGGGAAGTCATAGCAATAGTCAAAATATCTTGCGCTGGATTAGGGTAAACCTGCGCTACTCCATGCTGATTTTTTACAACAATATTTTTGATCTCACTAACAAATGAAACCTTTCCATCGATATCAGTAGACAATAAACGATAATAATTAGCCCCAATCAATTGATTATTATCTACGAAATTATAGTTTAATTCAACTGAACTATTGCCGTTTTCTCCTTTGCTATTGATGCGAGCAATATCTTGAAAGCTTTTGCCATCGGTACTTTTTTGGATTGAAAAATAAGCATTGTTATTTTCTTGTGCTGTAGTCCAAGAAATTGAATTTGATTGTTGGATTTGTGTAACACTGAATTGAGTGACATTCGCATACAAAGGCGTACTAAATTCTGGTAAGATTAATTGACCACTAACTGCTTGATCGCCACTCGTTCCGCCTGTTCCATTCACACAATTTCCGTTGACATAAAACGTAACAGTACCTGTTAATGCAGGTGGTGCAACCCATTTTGCAGTAAATATATTAGGGGTACTAGCAGCATTATGTTCAATATAACTTCTAGCACCTAATGCTGTTACTTGTGTATTACTTCCAGGTGTATTAAAACTTCCCGCCATCGCATTAGACGAATTCAATACCGTAGACTGAAATGAAAATTTAGGGTTACCTGTTGTCTTGTTTACAGTAACTTTTACATCATATGTGGTTCCACCTACATAAGAAGTAGCTGGAGTGGCAGTCCCGTTTTCAAACACTTCTAACAAAACCGAAGTGCCAAACGATCCTCCTCCATGGCAATTTGAACAAGTACCTTCGCCTGGAGCACCAGTACGTGCACCAGCGAAACCTGCTGCAGCACCGCCAGAATTACTTAACGCAATAACCCCTATACCTAGCAAAATAAAACCCGAATAAACCTTTTGCATGAGATTTTTTGTTGGGTTGATGTTGAATGAACTCAGTTTTCGAAAAAGACGAGCTGTAAATTTTGTTTGTTGAATTGTTTTCATAGTTTTTTGTTTGAAACAAAGCTAAATAAAATTAATGTAAGGCTTAATAAAGTATTCGTTTTTCTTTAGCGATGGTTTATTATCATACGTTGGATAAAAGCTCAGCCTATTGTATCGCTTTAAGGAATGCATGGCTTTGTGTAATATCGAAAGCTAGAGAAAAAGATTCTATAACCCGACATTCCGTCTTCGCGTAGTCCCTTATGCGGGAGACTCCGCAACATAGAGAACGTAAGTATAACCAGAGATGGAATATCACTTTTGTCATGGTTCGTATCCCATGTGCCATTTATGACCAAATTTCGATTTATGAGGAAACGAACCGAGGCTAGAAAAAAACACCTCAATGTATAACCTTGAGAGGGAAAGGGATATTCAATAACAGTATTTAATTTAAATCCTAAACCTACTGTAAATGACTTTACAGTATTTGGATAATCAATCTCGCTAAACTTAGTAAACGAAACCATCCAACTGTAGATATAAGGTTAAACTATATTATCAGTTTTACACAATAAATTTGCATTATCCCTGAAACAAATCTTATGACAAAAACTGAAGAACAAGATGGTATCGTAAGCATCATCATGCCGGTCAAAAATACTGAGTTGTATTTGCATGCATGCATCCAATCTATTCTTCAGCAAAGCTACCTCAACTGGGAACTACTTGCCATCGACGACCATTCTACTGATAGTAGTCATGCCATCTTAACATCCTATGCACAAACTGATTCTCGCATACACATCATTCGCAATGAAGGTGTAGGCGTTATAGATGCATTGCGTACAGGTTACAAACATGCACGTGGAGAATTTATTACCCGCATGGATTCCGACGACATCAACGCCTTGCATAAGTACGAACACATGGTGTCTCAACTAAAGCTGCATGGGAAAGGATATCTGTCGCTGGGCCAAGTGACCTATTTTGCAGAAGGCGGCATTGGAAACGGATTTCAAAACTATGAAACCTGGATGAATGCACTCATAGCAAAAGGCACTTGCTTTGACGAAGTGTATCGAGAATGCGTTATCCCCTCTCCTTGTTGGATGCTATACCGAACAGACTTCGATGCGATTGGCGGCTTTAATGCAACTCAATATCCGGAAGACTATGACTTATGTTTCAGGATGTACCATAAGGGCATGAAACCAATACCTTGTAAAGAGCGATTATTGTATTGGCGCGATTACCCAAACAGAACAACGCGTGTCGTATCACATTATCAAGGCGATGCATTAATACGACTTAAGTGCCATCATTTTCTTGACATTGATTATTCACCTAAAAATAGTTTAGTTGTTTGGGGTGCAGGCCATCGCGGTAAATTTATAGCTAAGTATCTTGTAGAACACAATATTCCTTTTACTTGGATATGCAATAATGAAAATAAAATTGGTCATACAATTTACAATCAGGTACTTAAATCTACTTCTTCATTAGTCGATTTGAATCACAAACAAATCCTTGTTAGTGTAGCCAATATATCGGAGCAAGCAGACATTAAATCGACTTGTGAATACAACGATTGGGAAGCGTACTTTTTTTGTTAACACGACAATGCATACTGAAGGATTTCAAGCGAAATCACAAGATGGAATTAAATAAATAAATCTATACAATTATGAGGTGACTAAAGATGCTTCGTAGCAATTAGGTAATACTTCCAAATTTCAATTTTGTCAACGTAGGGTTACTTTCCCAAATATTTCTTAAAATTAAGTGTACTTGATGTATGGAATTTAGCTTGTATTACCTTCATGTGAATATGCAAAATTTTATACACATTCATATTATAGTATTTTGCTGGGCTTACCTCAGTTTACTTGGTTGTCAATCTCCTAGTTCATCTTCAACGTTGAATACTGCCAAACGACCAATAATCAACTTAGACAAAACACGTATCAAAGCTAAAGAGGCTTTGACGTTTTGCAAGCAAAATAGATTCAACGAAGATTTCTGTATTCTCATTGACATGAGTTTGCACTCAGGAGTCAATCGATTTATGGTTTGGAATTTTAAACACGACACCATTACCTTTCAATGTTTAGTAGGACATGGTTGTTGCAAGGAGGCTTGGAGTAACGACAATTCTAAAACTAATCCCACCTTTAGCAATGTAGATGGGAGCCATTGTTCCTCCTTGGGGAAATACAAAATAGGCGAACGAGCCTATAGCGACTGGGGTGTACATATCAAGTATGTGTTGCATGGCCTGGAGGCTAGCAATAGCAATGCACGTAATCGCTTCATCGTTTTTCACTCTTGGGATGTAGTAGCTGATGAAGAAATTTTTCCAAACGGCACTCCTGAGGGTTGGGGTTGTCCTACAATTTCAAACAAGAGTTTTAAACATATAGATCCGGTATTGCAAGCAAGTCGCAAAGCTGTTTTGATGTGGATATACAATGATTAATTTTTTATACTAAAACTATATTAAAAAACATGACAAACTATCTTTTTAATTTGACTCAAAGTTGCATTAATTACATCTATCAATACAAGCAACGCAATATGATTAAGGTATTAAAAGATAATAAGTCAATGTACTCCAAAGTAGCCGCTATGCTTTGCTTGATTTACCTTGCGTGGCCTTGTGTAACTCATGCACAAACCATCCATCAGTTTGAATTATCAAAGACGATGAACGAAAGTAAAATGGGCT
>JBILCF010000018.1:0-23841 GCA_044353325.1 Chitinophagaceae bacterium
ATAACTTTTGCAGCACGCTCTAATAAACGACTATGCAAGTAGAATACGTCACCAGGATAGGCTTCACGTCCTGGAGGACGACGAAGCAACAACGATACCTCACGGTAAGCCACAGCTTGTTTACTCAAATCATCGTAAACAATCAATGCTGGACGGCCAGTATCGCGGAAGAACTCACCGATAGCAGCACCTGCAAATGGCGCATAGAACTGTAACGGCGCTGGATCTGCAGCTGGAGCAGCTACGATAATCGTATAATCCATTGCACCATTGTCGGTCAAGGTTTTCATAACCTGTGCAATAGTTGATGCTTTTTGTCCAATAGCGACATAAATACAATATACAGGATTACCTGCTTTGTAAAATTCTTTTTGGTTGATGATGGTATCAATACAAATCGCTGATTTTCCTGTTTGACGATCGCCGATAACCAACTCACGTTGTCCACGTCCGATAGGAATCATCGCATCGATTGCTTTCAATCCAGTTTGCAATGGTTCTTTTACAGGCTCACGAAAGATAACCCCTGGTGCTTTACGCTCAATAGGCATTTCGTACAATTCGCCAGTCAATGGACCTTTTCCGTCTATAGGTTCGCCCAATGTATTGATAACACGTCCTACCATGCCTTCGCCTACTTTGATAGAAGCGATACGACCAGTACGACGTACTTTATTTCCTTCTTTAATTCCTTTTGCATCACCCATCAATACCACACCCACATTATCTTCTTCAAGGTTTAATGCAATAGCTTGTACACCTGTTTCGAACTCTACAAGTTCTCCTGAGCGTACTCCATTCAAGCCGTATACACGAGCAATACCATCACCCACTTGCAATACAGTACCTGATTCTTCCAATTCAGCACTTGAATTGAAATTACCTAGCTGTTGGCGTAGGATGGCTGAAATTTCATCTGGTTTTATACTTACCATAATTGTTGTATTTAAAGATTTTTAAATTATAATTGTTTTTATATTGAAGGTATATATTCGTTTTTCAAGAATTGTTTTTTGATATCTCTCAAATCACGAAGTATACTCGCATCAAATTGATTATTATTCGATTCTACGATAAAACCACCGAGTAATGATTCGTCGATTTTGTGCGACATATCGATGGTCATATCTGGGAACTGCTTTTGTACATTTTGTTTAATCAAATCCAAGATTTGATCATCCAAAGGTGCAGCAGTCGTCAATTTGACCTCGTTGATTTTATTGTATTTTTTGTATTGTGTAATAAAAGCAGAAACGATTTCTGGCAAAAAGAACTCACGTCCTTTTTTTAGAATCAAATCTACAAAAGCCATCGTAACACCATCAACTTTACCTTCTATCATTGCTTTAATAACAGCTAGTTTGGTATCGGATTTTACGATTGGACTTTTCATCAAATTGGTAAATTCGCTACTGCTGTCGCAAATCGATTTTAACCCTTGCATATCTTGATACATGGCATCCAATTTGCCTTGTTCGATGGCTATATCCATCAAGGATTTGGCATATCTGTCAGCTAGTCTAGGATTCTGCATGTTTAGTTCATTTTAATTTCGTTCGCCAATTTGCTGATATAATCGTTTTGTTCAGCTTTGTTGCTCAATTCTTTGCGCAATACTTTTTCTGCCACTTCGATAACCAAAGAACCTATTTGATTCTTCACATCTACGATTGCAGCATTTTTTTGAAACTCAATTTGCTGACGAGCTTCAACCATTATTTTATTGGCTTCTTCTTTAGCAAGTTCCTTAGCGTCGTTAACGATTTTATCTTTAGTTTCTTTGGCTTCTTTCAACAAAAGCGTACGTTCTTCACGCGCTTGATTTAGTAGAACGTCATGTTCGCTTTTCATTGTAGCCATTTCAGCTTTGATGCGTTCAGCAGAAGAAATACTATCAGCAATATTTTTTTCTCGTTCGTTCAACGCGTCCAAAATAGGCTTCCATGCAAATTTTTTCAGTAAAAAAAGTACTGTCAAAAAGGCTATCGCTGTCCAAAAAAAGAGTCCAAAACTGGGGGTTAATAAATCCATCGTTTTTTAATTTTTTGCTTTGTTATATTTGTTTATGGTTTATTTTGGGTAAAAAGAACCATTTTAATTTTTTAAGAAAAACTACACGCTCGGCCCTTTGCGTTGCATGTAGTTTAGTTTTTTGTCGTATGTATGATTGCTAATTTATAGCAATAGCTACTACATTACGATAGCAAGGATACCTGCGATAACTCCGAAAAGAGCAACACCCTCTACAAGAGCGGCAGCAAGGATCATGTTAGAGCGGATTTCTCCAGCTACTTCCGGTTGACGAGCGATAGATTCTAAAGCTCCTTTACCGATTTGACCTACACCGATACCAGCTGCTAACGCTGCGATACCTGCACCTACTGCACCACCTGCTGAGGCGATACCTTCTAATAAAATTGATAATACTGACATATATATTGGGTTTTAATAAACAAATTAATGGTGACCATGATCGTCATCGTGGTGATGCTCTTCGATAGCCTGTCCTATAAATACTGCGGTTAAATTTGTGAAAATAAATGCTTGAATAGCTGCTACCAACAATTCAAGGAAAAACATAAATATTGCAAATCCTACTGAAACGGGTACAAATGCTACACCTGCAACTTTACTCAATGCTGAAAATATAAAGATTAGTAATACTATACTTAATATGATCGTGTGACCTGCAAAGATGTTTGCAAACAAACGTATTGCTAATGCAGCAGGTTTGATTAATAAATTACTTAAGATTTCAATTGGAACTAAGATAAATTTAATCGCTGTAGGCACTCCAGGAGGATTGAAAATGTGACCCCAGAAGTATTTGTTTGAATTGGCAAGCATGACAACAAAAAATACCAATGCCAATAACAAGGTTACAGCGATATTTCCAGTCAAATTAAAACCAAATGGTAATAACCCTAATAAATTGTTGACCCAAATAAAGAAGAATAGAGTCAGCAACAACGGCATAAACTTAGCATATTTTTTACCTAAATTAGGTTTAGCTACGTTATCTTGTATAAAACCAATGATTGGCTCAAGCGCGTTTTGAAAACCTGTTGGTGCTTTTCCGCTACCATTTTGCTTGTATTTTTTAGCAACATTGGTCATCAAAAACAACAAAATGAATACAGATAACAACAAACAAAGTACATTTTTAGTGATACTAATATCTATAAAACTACTACCATCTTGCGTTCTTAGTTTTTGCTTGCCATTTTCTACATACAACTCATAACCAGCATGAGGCTCGTGACCATGATGAAAAGCAGATGATAAAAAGACATCTAATTTACTATTTGTAGTATTGAACAAAATTAATGGTAATGGAACAGATACATGAGATGCATCATGACCTTCGCCAAAACTAAATAAATGCCAATCATAAGAATCTGAAATATGACCAAAAATTTCTCCTTTAATGTCTAATTTACCTTCTTCGTGATGCTCAGTGGCATGTGCTTCGGTAGTACCATGCTCTTGAGCGAAGGAATTGTTCATTCCAAAAAGTACCAGTAATATGGCTATAACTATTGATTTCATTGCTATTTTATGGCTTTCACGCATTCCTTTTCGTAATTCGGGTGCAAAGGTAATATGTATTTATCGTAGAAAAAAGTATGAATTCAATATCTTTGCAAAAAAGAAACTAAGGCTGGTGCATATTTTGTGCCGTAACGCTCCGAATTCTATGAAAAGTATCCTCATAATAACCAACAGAACGCTGCATACTGCCCCTCGAATTATTCGAGCTATTCGTACCCTTGAAAATCATTTTCAAATACATACAGTTGGACTTACTGCACCAAACCAATCGGTTGTTTCGCATACACACAGTGATGCAATAAAAGAATCAATTAGCAGTAAAGTCGTCCGCAAAATACGTCGGGAAGCTTTTGGTTGGTATACGTCTAAAAATTATGTACAAAATGGAAAATTACGAAGAATCAATAACTTGTTGAAGGGTATTAAGCCCGATATCGTGATGTGCCACGAGTGTGGTGATGTGCCATATTTGGCTAAACTAAAAGATAAATATGGGTATAAATTGATTTTCAATGCACATGAGTATTACCCACTAGAATTTGATGAAAAGCCCAATTGGGCTTCAACATGGCAGGTCTATTACGAAGATTTGTACAACAGTTTTTTACCCCAAGTAGACTTAATGGTTAATGTCTGTGATAGTATTCGTGACAAGTGTCTTGAAGTTCACCACAAAGACAGTATTGTCATACCCAATGCGGCTTTTTTAAGCGATTTGGAACCACAACCCATAGGAACTAAAATTAAATTGATTCACCACGGAGGTTCAATACCAAGTCGTAAGATTGAGGAAATGATTAAACTGACGGAATTGTTGGGGGATAATTATGAATTGACATTAATGCTCATGGTCGTGGATAAAGTCTACCATAACCAATTGATAGAAATGGCAAAGTCGTATCCTAATGTGCGTTTTGTAGAACCTGTCCCTTTCAAAGATATTATCCCTACACTGAACAAATTTGACTTCGGAATCTATATTTTACCACCAACTAGCTTTAATAACGCGATTGCGCTTCCAAACAAAATATTTGAATTTATTCAGGCCAAATTAGCCATAGCCATTGGCCCTTCTCCAGAAATGTCTAGAGTGGTTAAAACACACGATTTGGGCGTCATTTCTGCTGATTTTACAGCTCAATCCTTGGCAGAGGAAATAAAAAAACTAAGTAAAGACGATATTTTTGCTTTCAAACAACATGCAAGAACTGCTGCACCTCAGATATCTGCGGAACATTACAGCAAACTATTTTTAGAGTATATATTACAATTATAAGTTTTACTTTTGCACTCCCATGAAAAAAATCATATCAATAGTCGGTGCACGTCCTCAATTTATCAAGCATGCGCCTATGCAACTTGAGTTGCAAAAAGTATTTACTGCTAAAACCATTCATACAGGTCAGCACTATGATGAAAACATGAGTACTGTTTTCTTCAATGAACTCAATATGCCGAAACCCGATTTTATGTTTGACATTGGTGGAAGTAAACCACAAGGTGAACAAACTGGTATTATGATGACCGAAATTGAGAAAGTTTGCGAGCAAGAAAAACCCGATGCTTTATTGATTTATGGCGATACCAATTCTACTTTAGCTGGTGCACTTGTCGCTGCCAAAATGCATATACCACAAATTCATATCGAAGCTGGTTTGCGAAGCTATAACAGAGAAATGCCTGAGGAAATTAACCGAATAGTAGCCGACGAATTTGCACATTTATTGTTTTGTCCTACAGACAATGCAATTGAAAATCTGCGCAAAGAAGGTATTACCCACGATAGAATCTTTAGAAGTGGCGATGTGATGTGCGATATGGTTAAACTTATAGAGCCCAAAACTAAGCGACTAGTAGACGAATCGTATTATTTCGTGACTATTCATCGCCCATACAATACCGATGATGATACACGATTAAAATCTATTTTAACCATTTTGAATGGATTGGATAAAAAAGTAGTTTTTTCTATCCACCCACGCACTGTTAGTCGACTATCGCAATTTGGATTATCGACTCATGACTTTAAAAATATTTTATTTATTCCTCCTCAAAGCTATGCTGATAGCATTTCCTATCAAAAATATAGCGATTGTGTGATTTCAGATAGTGGTGGCATTCAAAAAGAAGCATACATCTTAGAAAAACAATGCATTACACTAAGAAGTGAAACCGAGTGGACCGAAACGCTCCATAATGGTTGGAACACCTTGGTTTTTGATGATTTAAATCAAATAGAAACTGTCTTGAAACACAAACCAACTAACTATGTAGCTGGTATTTATGGCGATGGCCATGCTGCTAGCGAAATTACAGCTATCATTCAGAAGTACCTATAAATCACTTTTATCTTAGTCTAAATTCATTACATTTGCGGATAAAATGTATTTAAGAGCCTATGTGTGGAATAGCAGGAATATTATCTAAAGATACTAGCTTGGTCAATCAACATCGTGTCAAAGCGATGACAGATATTATTCATCATAGAGGTCCTGATGGAGAAGGACAATGGATTTCTTCTAATGGCGAAGTTGGACTTGGTCACAGACGCCTTTCTATTATAGACCTAAGTCATGAAGCTGATCAACCTATGCATTATTTAGGTCGATATTCTATTGTATTCAATGGGGAAATTTATAATTATATTGAGCTAAAGGAAGTCTTAGTACAACAAGGTTATTCCTTCAAAACTGTTTCTGACACAGAGGTCTTAATGGCACTTTATGATAGAGACAAAGAAAAATGCCTACAATTGCTCGATGGTATGTTTTCTTTTGTTTTGTATGATGCGCAAGACAATACTGTTTTTTGTGCTCGTGATCGATTTGGCGAAAAGCCTTTTTTTTATAGCTATGAAAAGGGCAAACACTTTTACTTTGGCAGTGAAATGAAATGTTTATGGGCTGGTGGAATACCGAAAGTTGTAAACAATAGAATGTTATTCAACTACCTTGCTTATGGATTTATGGATAATCCAGCTGATTTGAGTGAAACATTTTATGAAAAATGTACGCGCTTACCGCATTCGCACTACATGACTTTAAATTTGAATACGTTTGAACTCAATATCAAACGTTATTACGATATCGATTGGAGAAACGCTGACAAATCAATCACTGAGGCACAAGCCAAAGAAACATTTAACGAACTTTTTTACACCTCTGTCAAACGAAGACTTCGTAGCGATGTGGCAGTTGGCAGTAGTTTAAGTGGTGGCTTGGATAGTAGTTTGGTTGTTTGTGTTATAGATGAACTCAAAAAGGGAACATCACAAAAGCAAAATACATTTAGTGCAGTATTTCCAGGGTTTAAAAAGGATGAGCGGAAATACATGGACATGGTTATAGCCAAAACCAATGTAGAACCTCACTTTGTGACGCCAACAGATGAAGGTATGATTGCTTCCATCGACAAGTTAGCTTTTCATCAAGAAGAACCGTTTGGCTCAGCTAGTATATATGTACAATATTGTGTCATGCAGTTAGCTAAAGAGAACAATGTAACCGTTTTGTTAGACGGACAAGGAGCTGATGAAATATTGGCAGGTTATCATCCTTATTACAATCATTATTTTCAGGAAATAAAGAAAAGCAATCCTGCATTGTATGCAAAAGAAATTCAAGCATATAATGAATTACACTCAGGCAGTGAGATTAATGAATCAGTTGTAAGTGGTTGGAAAAATATTGTAAAATCTCTTTTTCCAGAATCTGCAACTACACTTCGTAAGTATTACCAACAATATCAACAATACAAAGCACCTTTATTTAAACAAGATTTTTATCAAGCCTATTTCAAAGATAGCTTTCATAGAAAATATGAATTTGAATCACTAAACCAATCCTTGTATAGTAGTACCATGAAACATGGTTTGCAAGAATTGCTTCGCTATGCCGATCGTAATAGCATGGCACATAGCCGCGAAGTTCGATTGCCTTTTTTAAACCACGATCTAGTTGATTTCTTATTTACATTGCCTTCTTCGTTTAAAATTAAAGATGGTTGGACAAAATGGATCATGCGTGAGTCCACTTCACATATTTTACCAGAAAATATTTGTTGGAGAAAAGACAAAATTGGCTATGAACCACCACAGAAAAACTGGATGGAGAACGAAAAAATAAAACAAAAAATAGCACATAATAGACAAGTATTGTTTGACCATAACATTATTAACAAAAGTGTTTTGACTCGTTCTATAGAAGCCGAAGAATCAAATAAAAATAATGGAAATAACTGGCAGATGTGGGTAGCTGGTAATTTATACTAATCTTTCATTTCAATGAAAAAAGTATTAATCCTAAGTTACTATTTTCCACCTTGTAATATGACTCCAAGTGAGCGCATTTACTCTTGGGCAAAATATTTAAAACAATTGGGCTATTACCCTATAATTGTAACCCGTAACTGGGACTTTACTATTACTGGATTTTCTGATGAACTTAAATCATCAGGGACTGAACCAATACATGAAAAATTTGATGATTACGAGGTATGGTATATGCCTTACAAGCAGTCATTTAAAGAGTCTTTATTTACTGAACAAGGTAATACTATTACAAAAACCACTTATTTATTTCTGAGTCTTTGGACCAATCTCTTACAGGTCTTTACTTATCGTTTTTCACCACTTCGGGTATTGTATCACAAGGCTGAGGAACTAATCAAAACCGATAAAGACATAGACCAAATTATAGTATCGGCCTATCCATATGCTTTATTTAAGTTTGCCTATGATTTAAACAAAAAATATGGCATTGAATGGATCGCTGATTACAGAGACGATTGGACTTCCAACGAAATTTTAAATAAATCCACAATACATCGTTTCCTAAATAAATTGAATGCTTTCAATGAAAAAAAATGGCTCTCTACTGCGAAATGTTTCATTACAGTATCAGACTACTATGTTGAAAAAATAAAAAAAGTAATCGGTCAGGTAAAAGGATATACAATACAAAATGGCTACATGCCTGAAAATTACCAGCACCTCAATCCCAATGAACACTTTGATAAATTTACTATTACATATGTAGGTTCATTATATCATACACAACCCATCGAACTTTTTCTACAAGGTGTAAAAACGTTTATTGATACTCAAAATCCAACAGCATTTCGAGTGTTATTCGTTGGGCTTAAAAACAATAAAGATGCTTATCAACGCGTTTGTAATGAAATTATAGGCTACGAAACTTATTTTGAATTTACAGAACGTGTCAATAAAATGGAAGCCATAGACCTACAGCACAAATCCAATGTTTTACTGATATGTACACACACCAATATGAAGGGTACGCCAGGAAGCAAACTATACGAATACATTGCATTGAAAAAACTAGTTTTGATAACACCTGGCGATAAAGATATCGTAGAAGCTACGCTATCCCAAACGAACCAAGCCATTGTAGCTCCCACAGATAAAGAAGTGTGTAAACAATTAATAGCATTGTATCATTCTTATACCTCTCAAGACCACAAGGAACAACACGTTAATTTGAATGAAATAAAATCATATGATCGATATTTTCAGACGGAACGACTCGGAAACATATTGAACAATACTATATAAAATGAAACCTACTAGATTAATTTTTCTGAATTTGATAGTCCTTTTTCTGTTGTATGCAATTGATTTGCATGCATCAGATGATAAGCAATTGAATGCTCAGCTTTCAAAAAAAGGCACACAAATTATGTTGATTAAAAAAACATATTACTTAGACAATGTTGTCAATATTCCGGCAAATAAAAAAGTAAATGGAAATGGTTCTAAATTGATTTTTAAAAACGAATTGATCAAACAATGGGCTTTGACCTTAAACGCTGGTTGCAGCTTAAGCAACCTTGAAATTGCAGGTTTAAATCAATCCGAAGAATTCAATTTTGTAAACAATGGAGCAGAGGCTTATCGAAAATTTAATTTTTATTATACCCCAGAATTGCTTGCTGTTTGGCTACAAGGTGATAAAATAAGCTTGAACAATATTAAAATAAATGGTTGCAAAAAAGGGATAGGAGGCAATGCTACAAATGTTAGTTTGAACCAATTGAATGTAAAAGGTTCGTATGCCTGTATTGAAATGTACATTTCAAAGTTCATTCGAGTTACAAATTCTACTTTTTATGGAGGCTCGTTTGGTTGTATTACGTTTCCAAGTTGTAGTGACATTACAGTCGAAAAGTGTATGCTTTATAATCCCAAATCAACAGGAGTTAACCCAGGTGGTGCTTCATCTGAGGCTATGACACCACGAAACATCAATGTTCGTTATAACACCATCATTGCAGGTGATTGCATCAACCTTGAAAATGGTGCTATAGATGTCATGATTTCGGACAATACGATACAATGTGCTCCAATTGTAGATAAAACAATCAACAACAGTGCTATAGCTGTTCAGGTACACGACCCCAAAGCCAATAGCATTATTCGAAATGTAACCATAACTCGAAATCATATTGTAGCCTACCAAAACATTATGTATGGTATTGGTATTAATATAGGCAATATATTGGGTAATAAAATTAATCAAGTTGTCATTACAAACAATACAATGTCTGGAGGGAATGAAGGTATACGGGTCGAAAACAAAAAAAACTTTGTGGCTGATCAAGTAACGATTCTAAATAATAATGTAATATGCTACGCATTTGGAATGAGGCTATTTCAAGTTTCGAATGGAACAATTAACAACAATACGATTCGTGCTTATAAATCTACTTGGAATGACAATCTTTGGGGAATTCAAATGCATAAGTGTTCGAACTTAACTTTAAATCAAAATACGACAACAGGTTTTATGAAGCATTACTACGAAACTGAAAAATCGATTAATGTAGACATCCGAAAACCCAATACACAGAAAGGTGAGGTCACAAAACCATATTCAGTCCTTTTCTCTGACCCGTCTATTCCGCAAACCAACAATAAAATTAGATTAAGGAATGACTAAACCAACACCTACATTTTCAGTTATCATTCCGTTGTACAACAAGGAACGCTATTTGCCTGCTTCTTTGGGTAGTTTACTATCACAAAATTTATTACCCTCCGAAATCATTATCGTCAATGATTGCAGTACAGACAATGGGAATGAAGTAGCACGTTCATTTGCTGCACAAAGTACGCATCCTGATTTATTTATTTTTTCTGAAAACAAACAAAATAGTGGTCCAGGTATCACACGCAATAATGGTATTGGATTGGCTACTTCCGAATATGTTTTATTTCTCGATGCAGATGATCAATTGGCTCCAAACCACATTCAGAATTTGGCCGACTGTATTACACAGTTTCAAAGCAAATTATTGATTACCCGCGTGTTTCAAACTAGTTCATTGCGCGTACTGCCGACCGACTTAGTCAAACAATATGGCGAACAAGTATCGGATCGATTTTTTAAATTAAACGACCCATTAGGTGTCATGAAACATGAAATGATCTTCGTTTCGGCCAATTATTGTTTTCAGAAACCCTATTTCAATGATATTCACTTTTCGAGCGAACGAAATTTTGAAGACTGGTTGTTTTGTTATCATTTATTAAAAAAACTCCTATTGCAGAACGAAGCCGTATGGATGGTAGAAGAACCTACCTATCGCTATGCTGAAGATGATCCTGCAAGTCTATCGAGCAACAATGTAACTGACATCAATAGATTTGTATTACCTCAGCTCTATTTCGAACTCGATGCAGACAGCCAAACCCCAATACGGACTTATATATTTTCGATTTGGTTTTTCAATGCAATGAAGCGATGTGCAACATCAGGTCTTAAAGTCAAACTCTTGATACGTCATATTGGACATGTCTTGCGCAATTTTTCATTAAATAAATACTACCTTTCGTCATTTGTGATTATTTTCATCAATCGAAATCGTATAGAAAAACTCATACAACGATTTAAAAAAGCAGCCTAAGATGCCTTATACTATTCTATCGGTATTGTTCTCCTTATTGTATTTGTTTTTTGATAAAACAAAATACAAGGTCTTTGCAATGGGGTCTACGGCTTTGGTTTTCTTTTATGGCGTTTCGATTGATTTAATGGACCATCCTGAAATACAGATATTTTTTAAATACAAAAAACCTACTTTAACTTATATTACTTACTCCTTTTTTTTTATTACACTTATTGCTTTGCTATTGTCTAATATATTAGTTTACTTTTTTTACAATAGAGATGTATACGAAATACCACAAAAGAATTATTCTAATAAAAAATTAAAACGAGCCTTTTACATTCTTTCATTTCTAACTTTTGGTGGCTTAGCCGCAAACTTAATCAACGTATTTCGTTCGGGTTTTACAGTTGAGTTACTTGTTTTAAATCCAAGAGAATATGAAGAGTTATTTGGATTCAATGTACTCTTAAATTATTTGTACTTTCTCAATATCCCTGCTATCCTAGTTTATATTTATGTTGTTAAAGTTCACGAAACTAAAGTCCCATTTGGCAAAATACTCGTTTTTTTTCTTATAGCTATTTCAGGGTTTCATGGCATAAAATATACCATATTTGATAGCATTTTAATACCAGGATTTTTCTATTTACTTATCAGCAAAGATACCAAGTTAAAATATATGGCAATGGTATTTGGATTACTCATAGGTATATATTCTGTTTTTTCGAGTTATGTACGTGGTGGTTATTATGAAAGTGGTTTATTAAACTTTGTTTCATATATCATTCCGAATTATCTCAACATGTTTTATAATATTGAAACTTACCAAACCCAATTTACACCTTTTTACAACTTATTTTTACCAGATAAAATTCAAGGGTTGATTCCCCCTGAACTCCAATTAAATCCTGGCGTAAATAGTACGTATTCTATTAATCCAAGTTACAATATGTATACTTCCCTGGATTTTCTTTACACAGATTTTAATCTTTTAGGCCCTTTATTTTTTATCGTAATAGTTGGCGTAGCAATTCTTCTTTACAATAATAAATACAAGAATATCATAATTGTCTATCTATTGGCTGACATTGTTTACAATTTCAATATGAGCTTTTATACGTATTCTTATATCAAGATTAAATACTTTTATTATATCGGTATTTTTGTGATCGTTCATCTTTTATGTCAAGAAAAGAAAACTGAAAATCTTAATGTATCAGAACAATAAAAAATGCAACAGTTTTAGGTATCATCACTAAGGATATATGGTAAAAGGATATGTTCGTGGGACACGAACCATGGAAGCTAAAATGAGGAAGGAATAAGTTTATCTACTCCCCTTTTATCGTTTTTTCATACATCTTAAAAATAATATCCAACGAAAATTCATGTTCTATCTTAGCTCTTCCTAGTTGTCCCATGGTATATTTTTCTTCAGCAGAAAGCATATGAAATTCCTCCATTTTTGCGGCTAGGTCATTGGCATCTTTGGGTTTGACTACATAGCCTGTTTTACCATGTTCTATCACTTCCTTACAACCTGCTATATTTGAAGCTATCAAAGGTACAGCCATAGATGCCCCTTCTAATAATACCATGGACAAACCTTCTCTATAAGATGGCAGCACGATGCATGACGATTTTCGTGCATAATCTCTTACTTCTGTAGTAGAACCGTAATACTTTATTGTACCTTCATCTATCCATTGCTGAAACTGTTCAGGATTGACTGCCTTAGGATTTTTGACATGTAAATATCCAAGCACACTACAAGTCAATTCTGGATAGCGTTGTTTTATCATTTTAGCAGCCTCATAATATTCTCTTATACCTTTATCGTATAGTAATCGGCCTATAAATAAAAATTCAGTCGGATGTGATTCTGTATGTTTTGTTTCGCTTGGCGAAAAAAAGCTGCAATCTATGCCCTCGCCATTCAAAATATCTACTTTATATTCCGGTACAATATTTTTGCTGACAAATAAATTTTTATCATCTTGATTAAGAAACCAAACTCGTGTAGCTTTGGCTAACACCAGCTTGTATAAGTTTCTTGCTATAGTAGGTACAATTCCTTTATTGATAAATGTATAGCCAAGTCCTGTTACGACAGCTATATTTTTGATGTTGCATTTGTACGCAGCATATGTACCATATATATTCGGTTTTATGGTATAATGAAATATGATATCGGGTTTGACAACTTTATAGATAGATTTTAATTCTTTGTAACATTGTATATCGTTTTGAGGATTAATACCCTTAGCAGCCATATGCTTCAATGCTATAAAATTTGCTCCTAATGCTTTCAAATCTTCTACATGTTCATCTTCTGGTGAGACTAATGTTATGTGATGGCCCTTTTCAATCAGTTTCTGAATGAGCCCCTTTCGAAATTTATAAAAACTCCAGGAGGTATTTGAAACTAATATTATTTTTTTTGGCATAGCCTTTGGATGGTATTAAAATAATTGCAAATATACTACCTTCACACCCAACTATGAAAATTCTCCTTACCGGTGGTGCCGGATTTATTGGTTCCAATTTAACTAAAGCTATACTCCAACTAGACCAAGTCACGAAAGTGCGGGTTTTAGACAATTTCAGCACTGGTTATCGTCAAAATTTACAAGACATATTAGAGCATCCTAAGTTTGAATTAGTAGAAGGTGATATTACAAACTTTACGACTTGCGAACAGGCCATGTCAGGTATGGACTACGTTAGCCATCAAGCAGCTTTAGGTTCTGTACCTCGTAGTATCGTAGATCCCATCAATACCAATGTCAACAATATAACTGGCTCCTTGAATATTTATACTGCTGCCAAACAGGCTGGCATCAAACGTATTGTATATGCCGCCTCATCGTCTACATACGGTGATAGTCAAAGTTTACCTAAAGTAGAAGATGTTATCGGACGTCCTTTATCTCCCTATGCAGTAACTAAATATGTGATGGAATTGTATGCCGATGTATTTGCCAAAACTTATGGTATGGAATTCATCGGATTACGCTATTTCAATGTATTTGGTCCTCACCAAAGTCCAAAAGGTGCCTATGCCGCAGTCATACCCTTGTTTATGGATGCCATTATAGCCAACAAAGCACCTACCATGAATGGTGATGGCAGTTACAGTCGCGATTTTACATACGTTGACAACGTTGTACAGGCTAACATAAAAGCATTATTTACCACAAACGCTGACGCTGTAAATCAAGTATACAATGTTGCATTTGGCGAGAGCACGACATTACTTCAGATATACAACTATATCCGCGATATTGCCAATTCATCCCTTGAGCCAGATTTTGGTCCATTTAGAGTAGGCGATATCCCGCACAGTCTTGCTAACATTGACAAAGCAAAGTCATTGCTTGAGTATAACCCCAGCATTTCTGTCCAAGATGGATTGCGACAAGCATTTGCATGGTATAAAGAACACAGCCATTTTTATCTGTAATCCCAAAGAAATGACTTTTTTATTTTAACGCTTTGTTATAGAGTGAAAACAATATCTTTGCGTCCAAATTTTGATATGACTAAATATTTTATCGCGGCGGCTTTCATGTTTTGTATTACAACTTTGCAAGCCCAAACCTCACAAACGAATGCCACTAAAAAAGCCTATGCTGCTCCTTCTCGAGATTATATCATGATACAAGCAGGAACAGAACAATGGACCAATTTACCGGATAGTATTAAAACAACGTCTATTGGACGTGTATTCAATGCTTATCTATGTTACGACTTTCCTATATCTAAGTCAAACTTTAGTTTCGCTGCTGGTGCTGGTATTGGCACAAGCAATATCTATTTTAAGGATCAAATCATTAATTTGTCAGACACTACGCCTGCTATTCAATTTTTACCAGAAGGTAACATCAATTACAAAAAATACAAACTTTCTACTGCATACGTAGAAGCACCATTCGAAATTCGTTATTTTTCAAATAAAGATAACCGCAACAAAGGTTTTAAAGCTGCAGTAGGTCTTCGTGTAGGCGCTCTGATTTCATCCAAAACAAAAGGAAAATATACCCTCAATAGTAAACCTATCAACGATAAAGTTGTGACTAAACGATATATTGAAACTTGGCGCTATGCAGCCACATTACGTTTAGGCTATGGCAATTTTTCAGTATATGGTGCCTATAACATCAGCAACTTATTTCGTGTCAATAGTGGTCCTGAAAATATTAGACCTTTCCAAGTCGGCGTTTGTCTGACTGGACTTTAGTCTGCACAGACTGACCTAATAACCAAGCGTTTATAACCGTTTTATTCCATTTATCATATTGCTGAGGTACTTGTACATCAAATCAGTACATTTGTACTATGTCTAGAATGTCAAAATTCTATTTATTTCAACTCTTAGGTTGGGGACTTTTTGCTGTACTCACGACCTACGTTGCCCAGTTGAACGACGAACTAACTTGGAGCGTCATACTCATCAATTGCATTTTGGCATTGAGTGGTATTGGATTTACATCCATATATCGTTTTTTCATCGTTCGAAACCAATGGAATATTCTTCCTACTGAACAACTACTTCAATATATATTCCTTTCGCTTAGCGTTCTTAGTATTACATATACGGCTTGGTACTATCTGATTTTATTGGCATTTAGCCAAACTGTTTTGCATTGGAATGTAATTTCTATTTTAGGTTCACTTACTTCTGTTTTTGTATTATTTGCCCTATGGACTGCAATCTATTTTATTTGGCATTCGGTTGAAAACAGTCGCGCTGCATTGATCAAGCGATTACAACTCGAGAGCTCAATGAAAGACCTCGAAATCAAAACTATGCGCTCCAACCTGCAACCACACTTTATCTTCAATGCACTCAACAGTATACGCGCGCTTATAGACGAAGATCCAGAATTAGCGCGTCTTGCTATCACCAAAATATCCAATATTCTTCGCAATTCTATTACCAAACAAGAAGCTACAGATACACTTCAAAACGAACTTCAATTGGTTGATGATTATCTCGACCTCGAAAAAATTCGCTTTGAAGAACGACTTCATATTTACAAATCTATAGATCCTGAGACCTTGCCGATACAAGTTCCAACCATGATGCTACAAACATTAGTCGAAAACGCCATTAAACATGGCATTTCCAAATTAGAACAAGGCGGCGATATCCATATCAATACGAGTATTCAAAACCAACAACTTCGAATCGAACTCAACAATACCGGTTCGCTCAATACCCAATCCAAACACGACCATAGCTTAGGATTTGGATTGAGTTCGAGTATACAACGTTTACATCATATTTACGGTGACAATGCCTCTCTGCACATTGCTGCCCAACAAGACACAGTACAAGTAACCATTCTTATAAATTTACAACATGAATAGTACCACTATGATACGCACCATTCTAGTCGACGACGAACGACTTGCACGAAACGAACTCAAAAAAATCTTGACCGATTTTCCTGAAATCGAAATCATTGATGAAGCTGTCAATGTACAAGAAGCCTTGGAAAAAATCGAAGAGGCCAAACCCGAATTGATTTTCTTGGACATACAAATGCCAGGCAATAAAACCGGTTTTGATTTGCTCGAAATGTTGGATTATACCCCAAAAGTTGTGTTTACAACTGCATACAACGAATTTGCTATAAAAGCATTCGAGTACAATGCTTTGGACTATTTGCTCAAACCTATAGAAACCAAGCGGCTGAATGATACTATTGCCAAAGTGAAAAAACATATTGAGAAAGAATCCCACATACAACGTGACCAACTTGGTGTCAACGATCAAGTATTTGTCAAAGATGGCGAACGATGTTGGTTTGTCAAACTAGGTGAAGTAAGGCTATTCGAGAGTGTAGGAAATTACGCTAAAGTATTTTTTGGTACCAACAAACCTTTGATACTGAAATCACTCAATGCACTCGAAGAGCGCCTCGATCCCAAAGTTTTCTTTCGAGCAAATCGAAAACACATCATCAACCTGCTTATGATTAGCAAAATAGATCATCAATTTAATGGCTCACTTAAAGTAACCTTATTGGGTGGTGAAGAAATAGAAATATCTCGCCGTCAAGCCGTCAAGTTTAAAGATAATATGAGTCTGTAGTCATCCTTAATGATCAAATGACAATAATTTTAAACTAGATTAGGTTAAGATCGTATATGCAAACCGCTCTTTGAGCGGTTTTTTTAAACCATTCATCAAAAAAACAAGGCACTACGCATTCCGTTATTTATATTTGTAACATTCTAAATAATATTTATTCTATCATGAAAAAACTTCTTTTTCTAATTCTCATTATCAGCGCTCAGTTTACAGCACGAGCAGACGAAGGTATGTGGATTCCGCTGTTAATTTCGCAAAACTATGAAGCCATGGAGCGTTTGGGTCTCAAACTTACTGCTGAGCAAATTTATAGTATCAACAACAGTTCCATGAAAGATGCCATAGTGCATTTTGGTGGAGGTTGCACCGGCGAAATCATATCTGATAAAGGATTATTACTTACCAACCACCACTGTGGTTATGGCAATATTGCTGCTCTTAGTACCGTCAATCAAAATTATTTGATGAATGGTTTCATGGCCAATTCTACTTCAGAAGAACTTCCATGTCCTGGGCTTTCTGTTAAATTTTTAGTTCGTATCGAAGATGTGACTGCTAAAGTCAACAATGAAATCAACGATGCTTACGGCAAAGATGTTGAAACTCGATTTGAAACCGTAGCCAAAGAAATTTCAAAAGCAGCCAACGAAAATGGTACTTACGAAAGCGATGTCAAATCATTCTATGCTGGCAACAAATACTACCTTTTTGTTTACCAAAAATTTACTGACATACGTTTAGTTTCTACACCGCCCGAAAACTTAGGTAAATTTGGTGGCGATACCGACAACTGGATGTGGCCTCGTCATACCTGCGATTTCTCTATGTTTCGTGTGTATTCCAACAACGACAACAAACCAGCACCTTATTCAGCAAACAATAGACCTTACAGTCCAAAACATCATTTACCTGTTTCTTTAAAAGGTGTTCGCGACAACGATTATGCTATGATAATGGGTTATCCTGGTCGTACTACTCGTTATTTAACATCGTATGGTGTCGATTTAGCTATTAATGTTACTAACCCTTCTATTGTTAAAATCCGTGACAAACGCCTTGCTATCATGCGTGAAGAAATGGAAAAAGATCCTGCAGTAGATTTAGCGAATGCTTCTAACTATGCTTCTATAGCCAACTATTGGAAGTATTTCATTGGTCAAACCGAGCAATTGAAAAACCTCAATATCCTCAAACAAAAACAAAAAGAAGAAGCAGATTTCCAATATTGGGTATCTGGATACGATAAAGATCTTAAAAGTATTTTGCCCGATTATCAACGTGCTTATGCCGATTATACTCCATATGCCAAGCACCAAACTTATTTGCGCGAAGCCTTCATGGCACCTACCTTGACCCGATTTGCTATGAGTTTCGAAATGATTGCCAAAGCCATCGACGCACGTGTATCAGCTGATTCACTCGACAAACTTTGCAAACGTTTAGTCACAGGTCGTAAAGGCACATTCAAAGACATGAGCCTCGACCTTGATCGTAAATTATTTTCAGCCCTAAATCTCTTGTTTTACCAAGACGTACCAAAAGCACAACATCCTAGTATCTACACCAACGAAGTGTTTGCAAACTACGGATCAGACAATTGGCAAAAAACATTTGATGATTATGCTGCGGATGTATACAAAAACACAGCCTTGCTAGACGAAACCAAGTTTGCCGAACTTTGCACTGCCGACAACGTAGCCAAACTATTAGAAGATCCAGCAGTAAAACATGCACTCAATGTAGTCCAAAACTACAAGCAATATTACGAGCCTAAAATCAATGATTTCAACTACGAAATGTTCGAACTCAATCGTGCTTACCAAGGTGCCCTTTTGCAAAAAAACAAAAACAAACTCATGTATCCAGATGCTAACTCTACCATGCGTTTAAGCTATGGTAAAGTCAGTTCTTATGCACCTAAGGATGCCGTATTTTACAATTATTATACACTAGCTGATGGTCTATTAGAAAAATACAAAGCCGGCGACAAAGAATTTGACCTACAACCAAAAATTGTAGATTTACTCAAAAACAGAGATTACGGTCCTTACGAAGATCGTGACCTTGGCGGACTCGTTACCTGCTTCATCACCACCAACGATATCACTGGAGGCAACTCAGGTAGCCCTGTTATCAATGGCAATGGCGAATTGATCGGTTGTGCTTTTGATGGCAACTGGGAAGCCATGAGTGGCGATGTCGCTTTCGACAAACGTTACAAACGTACCATCTGTGCCGACGTTCGTTACATCATGTGGGTCGTAGACAAAGTCCTAGGTGGCCGTCGTTTAATGGACGAAATGACCATTCGAAACTAATTAAAATCATTCATAGTATACCAAAGGGGTTGTTTTCGCAAACAGCCCCTTTTTTTATTATAAGCCAACATCAACATACTTGGAATTAACTTTTTTCGTAGCTACAAATCATTTTAAAAAATTGGAGCCAAGCTTCAACGCTTTATTAAACTACTTCTTGTTACCTTATGTGCACGGCACATTAAGGTACCAAGGCTATCCATCATCGTCTATCGCATTATTTAGCCGAGAAATACATAATCAATAGGCAAAGCCTCTCGGGAACATAGAAACTACTCTACAAAGGATATTCCTTTCGTCCTTTGTTACCTGTTTGCTTAAGGTAAGTTAGTTGGCTTTGCCAACTTGCATTGCCTCAGCTCAATAAAGAACATTTCCTTGATGGATAGTCAAGACTGACGTGGAAATCCTTTGCATTGCTCTGAAGGCAAAGATTGAAACAAAGGCTTGAAGTAGTAAAGTAATGTTTATTTGCATGGCTCCGCTTTCCAAAGCTTCCAACTTCTTTCAATCCATTTCAATCGCAATCAATTTATCAAAATGTAATTGACCTTTAAAAGCATTGTTTTAAGTTAAACATGTATTGAGAACACTTCATCACGCAGTCTTTCCTTCCTAATACCTTTTGTTCAACTTGTTTATTAGGGTGTTTACCTACTAGACATTTAAAGCAATTTCGATAGAGTAACTTTGCAAAAAACTATACATTTATATGAAAACAAATTTATTTACACTTTTAATTCTTCTAATCACGACTTGGTCTTCGCAAGCACAAATGGTCATGGGGTACGAAAGTTTTGACAATCCTACTTTTGTGCCAGCAGGCTGGAGTATCAAACCTACTATTACACCACAAAACCTTTGGACTCGCCGAACTACAAGTACATTTCCGACGGCCAACCCACAAGCAGGTGCAGGCTTTGCCCGCTTTGCTAGCCGCAATGTTGTAGCAGGTACCAAACAATTATTAATTTCTCGTGCATTAGATTACACTAATCGTGGTACTGATCCAGCTAATGTAAATTTTTGGATGTACAGAGATGATATAAATACCAACTATGATAGTATCACAGTTTGGGTTAACTCAACCGATACATTATCTGCAACTGCTGTCATGCTTGGAACCATTACACGCAATAGAAGTATTGCCATACCTGATACGCAAGCTGTAAATGGATGGTACGCATACTCGTTTGCAATACCTACGTCATTCACTGGTAATGTGACTACACGCATTATATTTGAAGGTACGAGTGAAACACCGACCGCTGGTCAAGGTGCTCATCAATACATAGACAATATTTCTTTTGAAGAATATCCAGCCCAATGTACTGGTATACCCAACGTAGGCAATATTATAAATCCACTTCCACTTATTTGTGGCGGTTCTGGAACAGCAAACTTGCAAGTTGCTACACCTTTACTTAATGTAGCTGGCGTAACTTATACTTGGCAGGAAGCTAGTAGTGCATTAGGCCCATGGACAAACTTTGGTACCAATGCACCAAACGTGACTACCAATACACTTTCTGCAAACACTTATTTTCAATGCTTAGTCAATTGTTCGTTTTCAGGTTTAAATTATACTACTCCTATTGACAGTATTTTAATTTCAGCAAATCCAGCGCCTACAGTTAGTATTAATCCTTCTCCAGCAACATATTGTGCTGGTAGTGCAGGCGTAAGTCTTACTGCTACAGGTGGTGTTACATATGCTTGGTCACCTGCAACAGGTTTAAATAGTGCTATAGGAAATAATGTAATTGCATCCCCTGCTGCAAACACATCATACACAGTCCTTGGTACAGATAGTAGCGGTTGCATTGGTTCAGCTACAGTAAATGTCACTGTCGGAACAGGTCCTACAATTGGTATAACTGCTACACCTTCTGATTCTATTTGTGCTGGTGGTACAATTATCTTAAATTCATTGCCTGGTGGTGGTGCTCCTGGAAACACATATTTGTGGAGCGATGGTGTTCAAACACGACGAGACACTGTTATTGTCACTTCTAACATGACCTTATCTGTTATCGTTACAAGCCAAGCAGGATGTAGCAGTTATGATACAATCAATTTATATGCTTTACCTGCACAAAATTCTAACTTTGGTTGGATTCAAAATGGCAATACATTTTCATTTATTGATAGTACAGCTGGTTCAACTGGTTGGAGTTGGAACTTTGGCGATGGCAATATGAGTACAAATCAAAATCCAACCTATACATTCTCAGGTTACGGCGTATTTACAGTAACATTCATCGTAGATGGACCTTGTAAAACAGATACAATTACAAAAATCATAGAACTCTATCCAGCTGGAATACTTGATATCAATTCAGCGAAACTTGTTACATGTTATCCTAACCCGACAAGTACAAACTTACATGTTGTATTAAATGGTTTTACTTCCAAACAAATTTCTATAGTCAATGTCTTAGGACAACCTGTAAAAGAAATCAAATTAGATCAAGCCTCTGAATCTTTGGATATTTCTGTACAAGAAATACCAAAAGGTATTTATACTTTACTTGTAAATAAGGGTGATCAAGTTATTCCAATCAAGTTTATCAAACAGTAACATTATCATTTAAACAAAGAGGCGACAAAGGACATCGCCTCTTTTTTTATGCCCTTTATTTAATTACAATAATGAGTCAATAAACTTAATGCACATTATATCTCATTACAATTGAAATTTTTTGTTTCATTGACCAACTAAGCTCTAGATTTTTATTTATCTAAGTATAAATTACATTGTATTCCAATGTATACTTGATGTTTTAAGTATCTTTGTCTAAATTTCTATACATGACTAAAGCATATATCATAGATTCCGTTCGTACACCTATTGGCAAGTTTGGAGGAGCATTAAGTACAGTTCGCCCAGACGATTTGTTGGCATTAACCCTCAAAGCACTTCTACATCGTAACGAAAATATAGATGTCAATGCAATAGAAGATGTCATTGCAGGCTGTGCCAATCAAGCCGGCGAAGATAATCGTGATGTTGCTCGTATGGCTTTATTATTAGCAGGTTTACCTATTACAGTTGGTGGCAATACCGTCAATAGACTTTGTGCTTCAGGCTTGCAAGCTATCATGGATTCTGCTCGTACTATCATGTGCGGCGATGCTGAAATCATGATTGCATCTGGTGTAGAAAGTATGACACGTGCACCTTTCGTCATGGGCAAAAGCGATAGCGCATTTTCACGCAAAGCCGAAATATTTGATACAACTATTGGTTGGCGTTTTATCAATCCTGCGCTTTCCAAATTACATCATCCATATAGCATGGGAGAAACTGCAGAAAATGTAGCCAAGCAATGGAAAATATCACGACACGACCAAGACGAATTTGCCTATAATAGTCAACTGAAATATGAACAAGCACACGCTGAAAATAAATTTGCCGATGAGCTAATTCCTGTAGAAATTGATTTAGGTAAAGGCAAAAAAATGATGTTTGAAAAAGATGAACATCCTCGTTTATCTGCATTAGAAAAACTAGCAGAACTCAAACCTGCATTTGTCAAAGATGGTACAGTTACAGCTGCTAATTCAAGTGGTGTAAATGACGGTGCTGCTGCAATGCTTTTGGCTAGCGAAGAAGCTGTAAAAAAATATGATTTACAGCCTATAGCCTGTATTAAAGGCATGGCCATTGCGGGTGTAGAACCAAGTATTATGGGCATAGGCCCAGTTCCTGCATCACTTAAAGCCTTGAAACGAGCAGGATTATCTATGCAGGATATTGGATTAGTAGAACTTAATGAAGCCTTTGCTTCGCAAGGATTGGCTTGTATTCGCGAATTAGGACTAGATATGTCAATCGTCAATGTAAATGGAGGTGCTATTGCACTTGGTCATCCATTGGGTGCTAGCGGAGTTCGTATTTCTACAACATTATTGCATGAAATGAAAAAAAGAAAGACTCGTTATGGTCTTGCCACCATGTGT
>JBILCF010000019.1:0-23457 GCA_044353325.1 Chitinophagaceae bacterium
TTTAGATTTAAAGGAAATGATTGTCGGAAATTTAATTTTTAAATCCAGCGGCGATGGTGCTTCATTACGTACATTAGTCCAAAAAATGAAATAATTATACTCTTTTCCTTTATAGGAAACGATTCCACCTCCCTTAGGTAAACTATTGGTAATAATTGTTTTATTCTTGACTGAAGAATTATAGACAACTTTTGAATACTCCCAATTTTTATTTTGAACCGATTGTCCATACAAGTTCAACGAGAGAAATATCAGTAAGAGAGTAAAATACATTTTCATAAAATCAAAAAGGGTTACACTATACAAGTATAACCCTTTTACTTTGATATTGCTCTCCCTCCAGGACTTGAACCTGGGACCCCCTGATTAACAGTCAGGTGCTCTAACCAACTGAGCTAAGGAAGAATGCTCTTTTCCAGTCCAACAACAATTGATTTGTTATTGAGTGGAGCGCAAAAATAACTAATTTTTGAAAACTACCAACTGTTTTTTATTTTTTTTCAATAATAATCTTAAAAGTATTGATTTCATTCATTTTTATACCTTTATTCTATGAAATATTTAACCCATATTTATAAAAATTGATTTAAAACAATTCTAAAAATCGATGTGCATTTGCCACATTATCAAATGACTCCATACATATTCGGCGATGTTTGATATCCTCGTTGGAAAATGATTGATGAATAACTTGATTCAGTTGTTGACGCCATTCTTCAACACTTTCAGCTTTGATGACACAATTCTCCAAGTTACTTCCTTCGAGCATATTGGCATTGCATATACAAAAACGTCCAGTGTATAAGGCATGCAATAGCTTTAGTTTGAGTCCAGTATTTTGCATAGCGGGCAATACATGTACATGAGCTTTTTTTAAAAGCTGCAACATATCATCGTCGGTAGGATTTGCAACGATTTGAATTTGATTAGTTTGCATTTGTAGCAAAGCCATGCTAGGATTCTTACCTGCTACTACTAAAGGGAATTTTGTTTTTGAAAAAACTTCTTTGATTAAAAATAGTGCTGCTTGTTCATTTTCAATCACACTTAAATTGCCATGATACAAGGCATATTCACCCTTTCCTTCCAAAGACTCCACCGCTTTGTTGGCATGAAATGCAGGTATGAAACTATGTTTTGCTTTGGGATAATCTTGTTTAAAAAAATCATATTCCGTCTTTGAAATCGAAACAAATGTATCAATAGCATGCAAGGCCTTTTCATAAGAGATAAGTCTACTCGATTCAAAAAAGTAATACAATTTCTTTAGAAAATCTTTTACCTGCATACCCAATTGTTGATAATAAGAAGCCTCTATATTATGTACTCGAAGTATTTTTTTTCGGTTTACCAAAGCAGGTTCATTTATCAAAAACGTAGTATGCAATCCATCAAACAATATTGGATATTCATCCATGTTTAGATTATGAAGCAATTGTTGACTTCGTCTTGAAGAAATAATATAAGGTAGCGAATAATGCAAACCTTTCAAACCAGTTTGACGTGGATAGTAATATACTTTAGTACAATATTGTTCTAATTCAGATGATGGTATGCGATCACCATATTGGAAGCAATGTAATGTAATTTGACATCCTACCTCATGCAATGCTTTTATTTTGTAAAACATATCTATAGCACCACCGTAGTTGGCAGGCCATGGAATATCCAAACAGATGATATGAATGTGTTTATCCAAGTAGTTGATTGTAAAATGTAATTAATTTTTGTTCCTCCACTTGCCAACAATATTCTTCTCTTGCCTTGAGTGTATTTTGTTGCAAACGATCATGCAAAGTTGTATTTTCTAAAAATGCATTGATTGCATTTGCGATGGATTGTTCATCCAATTCCTCTAATAGAACAGCAATTTCGTATTTTGAATTGACTTTTTTATATTCGGGATATGCTACACAAAGTTGTGGTACTCCATAATGCATATAATCAAAAAAACGATTGGCCATAGACAGGTAATTGCTTTTACCTTGGTTTGTAAATAATGTAATGCCTAAATAGGCGTTGCGTGTATATTCCTTCAGTTGCAGTGGCTCTATATACCCTTTAAACGTTATTTTATCCTCTAATTGATGCGCCTTGACTAAGGCTTTGGCTTGTTCAAAAAAATTGCCCTCACCGCAAATAATCAATTGTCCATTCACTTGTTTCATAGCTGGAATCAACGTTTCAAAACATCGCCCTTCATTCACAGCACCTTGGTATAAAATATACTTCGACTGCGAAGGTTGCAATGTTAATGGCTGTAATACAGTTGCATTGCGCACAACTTCGTATTTAACACCATACATCGAATAAAATTCTTCTGCATAGCATTCGCCAATGGTATAACCATATTTAAATTTAGGAACACAATATCGTTCTATACTTTTCCAAACTTTATATATCGCAGGTCGGCTCGTTATTTCATCCATTTCGCAGAATAGTTCGTGCGCATCGTAGACTCTTTTTTTGCTGCGCAAAACCGATGCCCAATAATTGGGTAAAATAGAATCTAAATCAATAGCACAATACACATCTGTAGAAGCAAACAACAAGTAAAAAAATAATCTGATATTGTATTCGATATAAAATAATTTTCCTTGATCAAAAAAACAATATAATCGTTTTTGTTTAAAGGGTTGTTCTTTCAAAGGCAACGATGACTTTCGCAATCGACCTACTAAGGTCACATCATAGCCTGCCTTAGACAATGATGAACATATTCGAATCATGCGCTGATCAAAATTCAAATCGTTGGTGACAGTACAGATTATTGATGCTCCTGCCATGTCTTGCTAAAATATATTTTTTCTCCACCTACCATTGTATAAGGCGGCTCAAATCCAGGCATGTAAGTAGCTCTTATATGTCGTTGGATTTTATCTTGTGCCCAATCCAATTGAATGTGTTTTAGTATATTGATTTCTTGTCTGAAATGTAAAGCACATCCGCGCGACGCTTCAAATGTTTGCTGTGGCGTTCGTGTATATGAACCGTTCAATATCAGTTCTATGGTTTCTTGAAATAAACTTAACGATGCATCGTAAGTCAATTCGTACAGTTCGCTCACCCAACATTCAGCTGGAATAGGAAATCTTTTTTCAAATAAAATGTCGCCATGATCAATACGATGATCAAGTTGATGTATGGTCGTACCAAATTCAGTTTTGCCATCTACAATGGCAAACGAAAACTGATTACATCCTCTATATTCTGGTAATGGTGCCATATGCAAATTCAACGCAATCTTACGTGCTTTTTGTATATGTTGCTGTTTTAATATTTCATGATATTGGACTGAATATAGATAATCTACTTCTGGCAGGTCATCTAAATGATTTATAATGGGTATATTGTTATCACTTGCTAATTTTCGCAAACTCAATTGTTGGTCAAATCGAGCATTATCATTGGTCAATATGCCTTGTATTTCAATGTTTAATTGATCACTATGTTGTATTAAATATGCAAGACAGTGATAGCCAATTGGCTTAGAACCCAAAAACACAAGTGATTGTTTTTTCATGCAACAAAAATAATCAAGTATTTTGTCTTATTTTCGACACGTTGAAAATACTTATACTCACACCGCGTATTCCTTTTCCGCTCCGAGATGGTGGCGCTATAGCTATGAACCAAACCTTGGAAGGCTATATAGAACAAGGCGCTGAGGTGAGTCTGTTGGCTATGAATACTGCCAGACACTGGGTAGAAGAAACAGATTTGCCAGAACTTTATACCCAATTAAAACATTTTAAAACTGTTTATGTCAACAATTCAATCAATCCTGTATCTGCATTTTTCAATTTATTTTCGGACAAATCGTATAATGTCGAACGATTTATACACAAAAACGTAGAGCAAGCACTCATTGAACTTTTGAAGCTAGAAGACTTTGATATCATTCAATTTGAAAGTATTTATACATCACCGTATCTCAAAATTGCGCAACAGCATTCTACTTCAAAATGTTGTTGTCGCGTGCACAATATTGAACATTTGATTTGGCAAGGTTTGACTGAACACGAGCCTTCATTTTTAAAAAGGAAATATTTAACCCTGCTAACAACAAGGTTGAAGCAATATGAAATGGACATTTTGACCAAATTTGATTTGTTGCTGCCTATTTCAAAAAAAGAAGAAGACTTCTTTCGGTCGAACAATATCAATGATTGCTATCATTTACCTTTTGGTGTCAATGACAATAAAAAGCTGCCTGAGATTACAACTGAACAAATGAGTTGCTACCACATCGGCAGTATGGATTGGGCACCGAATGTAGAAGGCGTAGAATGGTTTATAGAAGAAGTATGGCACAAAGCTATAGAAGTATTACCCCATGTTACGTTTTATGTTGCAGGTAAAAATATGCCAGCTGCTTTTCTCAAACGACAAGAAAAACAAGTTACTGTAGTTGGCGAAGTCAATGATTTTATTACGTTTAGTCTCGAAAAAAAAATCATGATAGTACCACTCCAATCGGGTGCTGGTATACGCATCAAAATTTTAGAAGCCATGGAACTTGGCAAAACAATAATATCTACATCCATTGGCGCAGAAGGCATAGGCGCTATCCATGGCGAACATATTTATATAGCCGATACTGCTGAGGAATTTTTAACTTGTTTAAAAACTTGTTTTGAACATCCTGAAGAAGCACAACGTATTGGCCAAAATGCGCGATTATTTGTATCTTCGCACTTTCACAAAAAACAAATTTATCACGATATATTGTTGATATACCATAACTTGATTTCGACGCATTGAAACGAAAAAAACTAGCTATTATTCTTTCCCGCTTTCCTTATCCCATCGATAAGGGTGACAAGTTGCGAGCCTATCATCAAATCATTTCTCTATCGCAACATTTTGACATTCATTTATTTGCGCTATACGAAAAAATACCGAGTGAATCTGATTTTAATACAGTCAAACAATATTGCACATCGATTGAATTGTACCACTTAAATCGACTGACTATTGCAATCCAATCAGGACTAAGTTTTTTGAAAAAATTACCCGTTCAAGTGGGCTACTTTTTTTCGAAAAAGCATAAAATAAAAATACAAGAAGCCATTACATCTTTAAAGCCTGATACGATATATTGTCAGCTTTCGCGAACTGCATTGTATGCTTATGATCTTCCATTTTATAAAGTCATCGATTTTCAAGATGCTTTTGCAATGAATTACAATCGTATTCAAGAAAATGCATATGGACTAAAAAAATGGTTTTACAAAAGAGAAAGCAATCGCATGAAATCCTTTGAAAGACAAATGCTTCAATGGTTTGATGCTACGACTATTATTTCATCTTTTGACAAAGCTAATCTTTCTGTTCAGCCTAATCAAACTGTAGTAATTGGAAATGGTGTAGACTATACTTTTTTCAGTCCTCAAAACATTGCTAAAAAATATGACCTATTGTTTTTAGGTAACTTATCTTATTTACCCAATCAAAATGCAGTTCGTTTTTTAATCGATGAAGTTATTCCTAAATTGCTTTTGCAACGCCCGCAACTTACTATCAATATTGCTGGTGCGTCAATGCCAAGCAGTTATAAAGCGTACAATTCCCCCAATATCACCATGAGTGGCTGGGTAGAAGATATCAGAAACACTTATGCAGAAGCAAAGCTTTTTGTGGCTCCATTGATTACAGGTGCTGGTGTTCAGAATAAATTGCTAGAGGCTATGAGTATGGCATTGCCCTGTGTAACAACAAGTGTGGTCAATGCATCTTTACAAGCAGTAGAAGGTAAACAACTTATCATTGCCAACACTTGTGATGAATTTGTGGTACAGATATTAAACCTATTGGACAATCAAGAAAAACAGAATCGACTTTCAAAAGAAGCGAGACGTTTTATTGAAGAATCCTATAGTTGGGAAAAATCAAATGCTAAACTTGCTCAAGTACTCAATGGAAAAGTTTAGTTTCTGTTTTATTATTTGACCAAATGCTTTTGCTGTGAGGCATACAACCCAATAAAAATAATAATTATAACCAATCCAGCCCATTGTTTGGGATCGCTATATTGTGCTATTCCGACCAAAGGTATCATAGCGATGATAGGTAAAATCTGACCGAGAATATAGATGTAAAAACCTTGTTTTTTGAGTTTACGCATGAGTATTGCGCCAATCAAACACAAACTAGCACCCACTATCGTAACAGCCAAAATGACGACGAAGTTCGCGCATGTTTTTTCCAAAACTTCTAATTCCGATTCCTTTAATTTGGAAGCTACTTCCTCCATGTCCAATACTTTGCATCCTAATTTCATCATAAAACCACCTATGAATGAAAACGCACAGCCTATAAACGTAAGTATAGTCAGCACATTGAGCATTGAAGGCAGCTGATTTGAATTTGACGCATCAGCAGTCAAAATATCTTGGGGTTGGTTTGTGTCTGTCATGGTGTTTTGTAGTTTTTTAGTTAAACAAATCTACTACTATTTTTGACAACATTTGATGAAATAATACACAACAAATCCACCTTATTTTATGCCAAATTGCGCACCGCAATCGCAGATATTTCGACATTGACACCACGTGGCAAACCAGCTACTTGAACCGTTTCGCGAGCAGGATAATCCGACTCAAAATAGGTTTCGTATATACCATTTACCGTTCCAAATAAGTTCATATCACTTAAGAAGATACTGGTTTTAACGATGTTAGCAAACGACAATCCAGCTTCATGCAAAATAGCATTTAGATTATCCAAAACTTGTTTAGTTTCAAGTTCTATTGAATCCATATTTAAAGTATTGGTACCCGGTATCAATGCTATTTGCCCTGAAATAAAAATCATGTGATTAAATTCTACTGCTTGATTGTAAGGTCCAATAGGTGCAGGTGCGTGGCTAGAGTTTATAATTTGTTTTTCCATACTACAAAATTAAGAATTGAACTACATTTGCAAGCATACTATGGCTTATTTATTATATATCGACACCAGCGGCCCCGAATCGCTCGTAATGTTGCTCAAGGATGCTGACATACAAAGCAAACGAATCAACACGGTTGCTAAAGACCATGGCCAACTGATCAATATCCATCTGCAAGAAGTGCTGACAGAAGCCCAAATAAACTGGAATCAGCTCGATGCTGTCTGTGTACTCAATGGACCAGGATCATATACAGGTTTGCGCATTGGTTTAGGTAGTGCCAAAGGTATTTGCTATGCACATCAACTGCCTTTGGTATTGCTCAATAAACTTGAACTTATTTATTCTGCAATTCCAAAAGGTTCGACACAACAATTTATCGGTATTTTATCCAAAGCCCGTGAACAAGAATATTTCATTACCAGCTATGCTGCTGATGGACAAGTAGCAATATTACCTAGTTTATCCACAACAGAAGATATTAAAAATCAACAAACTGAGCTCAATATGGCTTTGTATACTTGTGAAGCTGTGTTACTGACAGAATTTGAAACAATTTCAGTCATTCAACTTCATCCCGAACATATTGCTAGGGTATGTTTTGATGCTTTTTTGGAGAAAAAATTCGAGGATTTATTCCTTTCTGAACCTTTTTATTTAAAAAATGTGTATATTAACAAAATAAACAAGTTATAAACATTTGTTTTTTTAATAATATCATTATCTTTACACTACATTAATTTGTAAAGCGAAGCAGTGTGATTTGCTGATTCGTATACATTTTATAAAAATAGATTTAAAAACATATTAAAAATGAATTTCATGGAACAAAGTAACCACTCGTCCAACATTATTTCTTTAAACGACAATAATAACCAAGCTGCTCAAACAAAAATTAATTATTTAGATGTCAAGAAGGCGGCTGCTATACTCCGTGCTATTAATCATAAGCTCCGCCAATCCATTATAAAATTACTAGAAGAAAAAGAAAACCTGACGGTAACCGAAATCTATGTCAAACTGCGTGTAGAGCAATCTGTGGCATCTCAGCATTTGGCTATTTTACGCCGTGCTGAATTTGTTCAAACAAATCGCGATGGTAAAAACATACATTATACATTGAATAAAACACGCTTAGAAGAGGTTAATCTGTTTGTAAAACAACTTTTAAACGAAGAGAACATCTAAGTACCGTTAATTTAATCAATCTGAGGCCCTTTTTTAAAAAGGGCTTTTTTTATTCGGATACTTTTTCAGCTTGATTACTCTCAACTTCAAGTAATTCACCGTTTTCACTAACCACCATTTGCAATTCTTGTTCTGGTACGGCTTCACTTGCGTCAGTTGGAACTACGACTTCAAACTGTAGTATTTCATTCAGTTTTGGCAAATCATCCAAGGTATTCAAACCAAGGTAATCCATAAAGTTTTTAGATGTATTGTAAGTCAATGGCTTACCAATAGCATCTTCCATACGACCAGAAATCACGATGAGCTCTTTTTCCAATAGTTTTTGTACTGAATAATCAGAGTTTACGCCACGAATATGCTCTATTTCGCTTTTTGTAATCGGTTGACGGTAAGCTATGATAGCCAAGGTTTCCAAGGCAGCTGTTGATAATTTTTTAGTATATTTTTCACCATTCAATTTTGCCAATGATGGGTGAAATTCTTTTTTACTTAAAAACTGAAAGCCACCACCAATTTTTTTAACCTCAAATGGATAAAAATCAGATGAGTACTTTTCAACTATAGCATCTAATGCACTTGGTAATTTTTCCAAATCAACTTCTTCATCAGATGTTGAATCCTTCAACAATTGGGCTATATCTATTTCAGTTAATGGTTTGTCTGAACCAAAAATAAGGGCTTCGCTCTGCAACATGATTTGTTCTATCGTCATCTCTCTTTGTTTTTGTAAGGGTAAATATAGAATGACTATCTATTACCCACCGAAATAGTAATGCACAAGTGTGGGTAAGTTGTTTTTGAACCATAAAATGCCCGCTGGATAGATGTTTCACCTTGATCAACACATATATTATTTCTAAATTTGACTTGTTTGGCTTGGTTGCAATGTCAAGACTTTATTTTTTTTTCATTTTGGGAACATATCAACATGATACTTCAATGCGAAACCTATATACTAGCATTCGAAAATATGTATGCCTGTTTTCAACTCTTTACAGATTCCTCAATTAATAGATTATCTTTAAGATTAAAACCAACAAACTATGAAAAAAATACTAATCTTAATTGCTTGTGCTATACAATTCGTTGCATGTAACACAGATGAAAAAGCTGTTTCTGAGAAAAAACAACAAACCGAAGTAACCCCATCTCCAACCGACAAATCGGCTGAAGCAAAAAAATGGCTTACACAAGCTATCGAAAAGAATTTCAATACACCTGAATCCAATAATCAAACCATCACTACACCACAGTACTACGAATACAAAAACGATGCAACCAATGTCGATCTTGATGGTGGCATGACCTTGCAAGCGTTTCAAACCAAATGAAATACAAAATATGATACTAAGTATGCGGGTGTTGGCGTTGGATTCCTTATTTCAGGTCAAGATTTTGGCAAGATAAGCGTGACCCAATGCGAAGCTGTAGCATCAAGTCAGGCAAATCAATATCGTTTTGATGTACAAATTGATGATCCAGAAATGAAAGCTAAATATCACCGTGAAGTCGTTGTGGTTGAGGCTAACAATTCGTTCCTCATAGACGATGTTAAAGAATTTGAATAACGAAAACATAGTTTTCATAAAATTGAACTCAGATACTTTGATTTTTGAAATTGATTTATTTAAAATTGCATGATGCAAAATCTCAAACATTACTTCTTACTTCGAAAAGATATTACTTTCCTCAATTTTGGTTCCTTTGGCGCATGCCCCAAACCTGTATTTGAAGACTATATACGCTGGCAATATTTACTTGAAAGTGAGCCCGTGCAATATATTGCCTTTGAAGGTGTCAAGTATTTGCAAAAATCACGTGAAGCACTTGCACAGTATATACATTGCGATGCCGATGATTTGGTATTGGTTACTAATCCTTCGTATGCCGTAAACGTGATCGCTAAAAGTTTTCCGCTGCAAGCGGGCGATGAAATACTGACGACCAATATCGAATATGGTGCTTGCGATAAAACATGGAATTACTATTGTAAAAAAGTGGGAGCAATATATCGTCAGCACAATATTCAATTTCCAATACAGAGTAAAGAAGAAATTGTAGAAGGATTTTTCAAAGAGGTGAATGAAAAAACAAAATTAATTTTCATTAGTCATATTACAAGTAGTACTGGATTGATATTGCCCGTAGAGGCAATATGTAAAAAAGCAAAGTCACTTGGTATTCCTACGTTTGTAGATGGCGCGCATGTACCTGGTCATATCCCTTTAAATTTAACTACTTTGGAAGCCGACTATTATACTGGCGCTTGCCACAAATGGATGATGACACCTAAAGGTTGTTCATTTTTATATGTTCGAAAAGAACTCCAAAAACAAGTGGATCCATTGATTATAAGTTGGGGCTACGATAGTGCAATGCCAAGCCATTCGCAATTCTTGGATTATCATCAAATGAATGGCACGCGCGATTTTTCTGCTATGCTGACAATCCCAAAAGCCATCGAATTTATGAGTACGCACAACTGGACTAAGGTATCAGCACAGTGTCGAACAATGGTACAAGACAATGCGCCCCGATTTTGCAAACTACTCAATACTGAACCATTGTGTCCTATAACGGATGAATTTATTGGGCAACTTTATAGTACACGAATTCAACTTACAACACCAGAACAGTTTCAACGCATGTTGTTTGAAAAGCACCACATAGAAGTACCGATAACACGAATGGGAAATGACTTATTTATTCGCTACAGTATCAATGCGTTTAATACGCAAGCTGATTTGGATGTATTGTATGAGGCGTTGAAAAGTGAGTTATAGATGTCTTACAAAATCCATTTTTTCATGTAAAATTCTAATAATAATTAATTGATTATTCTCAAATCTTGAAAAAATATAATGATGATTCACTTTATAATACAAATAGGCTTGAGAGTTTAATGATATGTTTTTTGCAATTTTATTATTTTCAGAAAGAAGTTGCATCCCATAATATAATTGATCCTGATAAAAATCTGCTTGATGTATTGACCATGTATGAAATGTATACAACCAAATCTCTTCTAAGTCTTGAAGTGCAAGTGGCTTAATAATAAGTTGAACCATTCACTTATTTTATTTTTAAATGCATTCTTTTTTTAAAATCTTCGTTGTCGAATGGCAATGCCAAGCCACTGTCTTCTCCATGCTTAATAGCTGATTCTAACAAACTTTGCTGCAACTCTTCTTTTCGTAGCAATTCCAAACCAGCTTCTATTACATCTGATTCAGTTCTGTATTTCCCTGAATCAATTGCAGATTTGATTAAATCTGTATAATAAGGTGCTAAACTATTGACTTCCATTTGAATAAAATATATTGACAAAAATAATCAATTTATTGCAAAACGTAATTACACTTATAAATATCAGATCACACATTCATAACTTTTCTCGTTTGAAAACGAATTATATTATGTTTTTTCTCGTTTTGAATCGCAAAAAATGATTTTTTTATACATCATCACTCTTTATTACAAATTCATGATAATTCGTCGTGGTGCAAACCGAATAGGTATGATCCGGATATGCTTTCGAAAATGTCAATGGCAATCGAGTACGTTTATTGTCAGAATATTTGAACTCAAAAGCATGCAACGTGCCATTTCGTTCTTCAATATAATCTACTTCTTGTTGCTGTGTTGTACGCCAAAAATAGGTATTGCAATAATAGTGATGATAATGATTTCTCTTTTTTCGTTCGCTCACTAAGTAATTTTCCCACAAGGCTCCTTTATCATTTCTAAGCGCCAATGGCGAAAAATTATTGATTAAAATATTACGAATACCATTGTCATAGAAATAGATTTTTCTACTCCGTTTCAATTCATTCCTAACATTTCTGCTGAGGGCTTGTAACCGAAATACAACAAAAGACTGTTCGAGCAAATAGATATAGCGTTCTATCGTTTCCTTATCGGCACCTACAATTTGCGCCAATTCATTGTAGCTGACTTCGCTACCCACTTGAAGTGCCAATGCCTTTAAAATATTCTCCAATAAATATGGTTTTTTAACGGCCTCTAAAGCAAACAAATCTTTATATAGCACGCTATCCGCAATGCTTCTCAATATCAAATTTTCTTGCCCTGGATTATTGATGACTTCTGGATAAAAACCATAAAGCAGTCTTTGCTCAAGTATTCTATTTTCTTCAAAGTAGGATGTGTCTTGTATTAACTCTTCAGTCGATATAGGAAATAAATAATATTCGAATTTACGTCCTGTCAAAGACTCTTTAAGCTTATCATTTAATTCAAATGCGGAGGAACCTGTAGCGATGATTTGAACATCTTTATAATTGTCTATCATGATTTTCAAAGTCAGACCCGCATTTTCTAAACGCTGCGCTTCATCTATCACAATCAATTTTTTGTTGGCAAAAATAGGTTTCAATTTTGTTTTGGATGGATTTCGAAACAATTCACGCACATCTGCATCATCTGCGTTGTACCAAAATTTCTCTTGAGCAAACTCGTTGTATATAGTCTGCAATAAGGTTGTTTTACCCACTTGTCGAGGACCTATGACGAGTATAATTTTGCCTTTAAAAAAATGCTGCTCAATGGTTTGTTGTAATAATCTGCAAATCATTTTAAAAATAATTGATACAAATATATAACTTTTCTCGTTTGAAAACGAATTATATTATGTTTCTTCTCGTTTTGAATCGCAAAAAATGATGTTTAATAGCAGACTGTGTCATTTGCGGTTTAAACCTTATCGGCAATTAATCTAGTTAACGCTTGCTTTTTCTACCTTGATTTAAATTGCGACCACGCCCATTATTGGACTTGTAATACCCTTTATGGTGTTGAGGTTTTTGACGCATGTATGAGCTACCATTGTGTTTGCCCCAGGTTTTATTCCGTGTATTGTAGAACTCTCTCCGGTTAGGATATATACGTCTATTGTTGCCGATGTAATAGCCACTGGGATTGTATTGATATCCATTTTGGATCATCCACTCATGCGAGTTGCCGAAGTAGAGGCGCTCGTTGTCAGATACCAGACGTACATTGATGTCTATTTGTGCATACGAAGTTGCACTCCAAACAAGTGCAATGAGCATTAAAAAAAGTTTTTTCATGACTAATGTTTTTTAATTGTAATAAAATAATTACTCAACAAAGGTCTCTAAAAGTGAAGACAAGCCATTACACAATTCAGTAAAGTGATTGTAAGATTTAGGAGAAGTGCGGGAAGACACAAAACAACTTTGGCAAGTATTCAGTTCATAATGTATTAACCCCAATTGAAGTTGCGCTCTATTATTTGTCAAAAAATAATAAATGTTTAAAAATAGTCGATTCAGTTTTTGATTTACATTTACATCAAAATCCAGCATACAAACACTACATGAAATCAATATTATACCGTTGTGATATGTATAAAAGCCCAATAAATCAGTCGAACAACTTTCCAATCTGTAAGCACACTTGTCCTTTAGAAAGACGAGATAAGAAATGGTCTGCGAATCCTGTCATATTGGTATTCCTGTTTACGACTTTAATAATTTTAGGATATTCTAAAGTACAAGCACAGGATTTAAGCAACTGCAAAAAAACGTGCAAGAAAACCCGCATTGTAAAAACCGGTCCTATTATTGGACTCAGAACACTGACACTCCCCGACTCCCTTTATGTAAAAGTAGTAGAGGTGGTTCGAAATGGCGCCTCTTACAAAAATGGTATATTGCTCGGCGATACCATCACACACTTTAATGGTAAAGCCATTCAGAATATGAATTATTTTATAGGTGAAGTAGCCAAATTGCAACCCGACGATACGGTACAATTACTGGTGAAACGAAATGGAACTGTGAGTGAGTATAGGTTTCCATTGGGTGCATCGAGTACTAAAAAAGTAACCGAAATCGTGTGTTGCGATGAACCTGAGTCTAAACCCGAACCAAAAACAGAACCTATAACAGCACCCATAGCCAAGAATGAACCTAAACGTAAATCCAAACCTGAACCAGAACCTATACAAGCTGTTGGACCTGATCTAGAAACTGAATTGGAACCTGAACCTATAAGCAAGAACGAACCAAAGCGTAAAGCCAAACGTGAACTTGAACCGATACAAGATGTAGGACCAGATGTAGAACCCGAAACAGAAACAGAACCTACAACCAAAAATGAACCCAAACCTAAACGTAAAGCCAAACGCGAAGCAGAACCGATACAATCGATAGAACCGAATAAAGAACCTGAATTGGAACCCGAACCTATACGTAAGCCTGAACCTAAACCCGACCCTATTCCAACACCTAAACCACAACCAAAACCAGTATCCGAAGCTCAACAATTAGAAGAACTTGAGCAGAATAATTTGACATTTATATTGAGCCCTAACCCTGCCAAAGAATACTTATTGGTAAAATGTTATGAAGAAATTAAAACAGAAGTAACCTTGGATTTACAAGACCCCAATGGCAATGTTGTATTGTCTGAAAAAGTAAGTAAAATGAAAGGGAATTTTGAAGCCAAATTGAACATCAGTAAATTACCAGATGGTGTGTACTTTGTCAAAATTTATGTTGAACAAACCAAGTATATTCAACGCTTTGTGAAGGGGGAATAAAGATTGGGTGGATTGGATATAGCGAGACGCTATTATGTTTTAGGAACAAGCGAGACGCTTGCACCATAAGGGGAACTTAGGCTTGCTATGGCGAAGCTTTTGAAGAGAGTGGTTATTTTGGCGGACTAATTAAATCAGATAATTTACAAGTGAAAGGAAAAGCGTCTTTATCTTCAGTGTAACCTTTTAAGAGTTTAATGTTATAATCACGATCTAAAAAACCTTTCTCCTTCTCTAATAAATTGAAAACTAAATAAAAGGGTTTTGATGGTTTTGGATAATTTTTAAAACACTTATGAGTTGAAGCAACAATAGTAGGTTTCTTACCTTTCTTTTGATTAACCTTAAAGATTAAAGAGCCTTTCTCTTTTTTATTATGCAGTAATAAATATTTTGCAGCAATAAATTCAGGTGTTAAATCCATTGCTCCATTTGCATTACCAATCCTACCATTGTATTTCATTTCATTTATTATCCAATCAAGGTGCTCTTTTGACTTATAATATGCTACTATTATATGTGTTTCGTCTGGGATAATATAATCTGGCATTGGCTCATTCACAATTCTCGGAGAATCGTCTTTATGGATTTCATAAATAGTATTTGAATGTCGCCTTTGTTGCGATGCCATATTATTAAAATGAGCAATAATTTTGTCAATAAAATCACTTAATTCAGCAGTGCCATTTTCACCTTCTTTTGGTCGTATGGCAAATGCACCTAAGCCTGGAATTAATTCATGAAATCCTACAAATTCTTTGTGTTCTTCCGAACCGGGATACAATACATATGCACCACCTGTTCTTCGTATGGCATCTTTGTATGCATGCATTTTTAATAAGTCTGCATTTTTATAAATACCTTTTCTTTCATCTCTTTTTTCTTTTTCAAGAGAATCAATCTTAACCTCATCAATATTATTTTCTATTGCCAAATCGACATCTGATTCTATTACATCCTGTTCAACGTCTGTTTTAATAGTGAATTGTTGAACTTTATATTTCGAATCAAAATGTATATGAACAATCCTTTCTAATTCTTCAGCTTTATTTTCATCTTTTATTTCTTCTGGCCAAATACTCAGGGTATAGTCTGGACGAAGTGCTTTGGTCCAACTACCAGCTTTTTTTGCACCATACTTTGTACCACCATCAAATGTTCTATTATAGGAAAATTTTATGTGCAACTCTCGACCTTCAGATTTAAATGTTCCTTCTAAAGCAGTTAACTTTCCTGATTTTACCATTACATTTAATCCATCTTCTGTAGGTTCAATAAGGTGTTTATATGTGTCATTGTTATCATTAATCTTGAATTTAGTTTTCATTAAATCATACAATATGAAAAACAACCAATACTCATATAAAACTGCGATGTCTCTTTTACCAGCTTTGTAAACGTCTTCACCACCTTTCCATATAAGCTTAGCAGCAAGGTCAAATTGTAACCAAGCATTTAATAGTTCTCTATATCCACTTTTTCGCTGCAATGCAGGACTGTTTAGCTTTAGCGTTGTTGGTCGTTCAATTTCTTTGAAAAAAGGATGATTTAAATGATTTTCAAGTTTTTCGACCAGAACATCTGCTTCAATTTTGCTTTTTGTATATCGGTTACTATTAAATGAATCTCGGCATTCTGTGCAAAATTGGAGAAACACTTCTAAAGCATGTTTGATAAATCTATTTTCATGTGTATCAATTGTTTCTATTTTACGTGTTGATTCAATTTTTGTTGGAACATCATATAGTTTTCCAATGGGTGTAACCAACTTAACTCGGTTACTTCTAGACACTATTTGTTTGATTGAAAAATTACTTATTCTTCTTAAGGAACGGGTGTCTCTTAGCTCTAATTCTTCATGCCATTTAGTTGTTGGCGAAGAAATTATTTTTTGCACGGCTTCATTAAATTCATTGGTGTTTATTAGTGCACTTACAAAAGCGAAACGCTGATATATAGTTTTATTGTCTTTGTCAAAATTAATTTCAAAATTTTGAGTAATTGGAGAATTAATCTGCATTAAAAGCTCAGTGCACTTTTCTGCAATGTCTTTAAGCATAAACTGATAATTCTTACGATAGCTTGGATCCTCTTTGGGAATGCTATTATCGTCTAGTTTGGTTGCTAGTACTTCTAAACTTATTTCACCTGAATCTATATTTGTAACTTTATCGTAAATCGTCAAAGGCAAACTACCTACATAAATGTTTGGAGAAATACGACCTTCAGAAACATCATCTCTTAATGCATTTTTTATGATAATATTCTCTCTTAATTGATACTTGTCGTTAGCTTTTCCTCCCAATTTAAAATAATAGTTGTAAAAATTACCTTCAAGTATCTGATAAGGCGATTCTCCATTCTCTAAAGCTATCTGATTCTCTATTGAATATAGGGTATCTTTTCTATTACCATAGACAATGAGTTCTAAATTTGTCTTAATGAAATCTAAAGGAATTTTTATGTCAGATCTTTGTTCTTTCATAAAATTTAAGCTTCGGCGTAACTTGTGAACCCATTTTCAATTACATTTTTAAGCATTCGTTCAATTTTCTCTAAAGAAATAGGATATTTAATTTCCCAATTTACATTATCTATCTTTTCAGACTTAAATTGTTGGTATAAAGACTTTATTTTAATTTGTTCGTCTTGTTGGGGAGCATCTTTTTTTCTTTCTAAACAAAATCCTGCAAGCTTTTCTAATGGATCTACTAATTTTTTTCTTGAGCCATGGAGTTTAGGAAGCAACTTTTGCATAATAGCAATATCAATTTTAGTATTGTTTTCAATTGGTTTTCCATCTTCGTCTGTAAATCCATCAATACCCAATTTAGTAATGAGCAGCTCTATTTCAGCAGCACTTCTATACCCAAATTCTGACCCTACAAGTTGCAGTTCTGTAAAAAATTTATTCAAGACATTATCTTTACCATCTATTTCTGGTATTTTAGTTATTGTTTTCTCTACAGCCAATTTAAAGAAATTCTCACCCATGCCTTGTCCAGCTCCGCCCTTGTTTTTATCTTCATCTAAAAAAAGTTTATTCATGTTAAGCGCTTTTCTATCCGTAAAGAATTTCCCCATTTCATTTGGAGTAATTCGGAACTCAATTACATTTGCCCTATCTAATACTTTAGGACTAAACATGTATGTGGTTTCATCAATATTTACTGTACCAATTATAAATAAGTTCTTTGGCCAGATAATTTCTTGTTCTATTTTACTGCCATCTGAATCAACTCGATCAGCACCAGAATACAACTTAATACTATCACCAGACTCCATTATACTTAAAAAGTCAGCAAAATACCGTTCTACATGACTTAGATTCATTTCATCTAAAATCATAAAATAGGGCCTACTTTTATTTTCAACTTTTGATGCTTCTAAAATTAACTTCAAAGCACCACTATCAGGTGTAACATAAGATTTGGGGTCTAATCCATTTGGATAACCCAATAGAGGCTCTCTGTTGGTCCAATCAGCACCAACTGGTATAATCTTATATTGATTTTCACTTTCACAAATCCATTGTACAAACGCTTGTGCTAATTTTGTTTTACCCGAACCAGAAAGACCACTACAAATTATAAATGGTTTGGTGCATAAGGATGCGATAAAGCGCTGAATCAGTTGAGTTGAAAAAATAAGACCTGAATTTTCACATGCATCTTGAAACCTAGAAATATCAAAATTTAATAAATCCCTTTTACGTTTAGCTGGGTTTTTATCAATGTAGAAGTAATTCCCATTATTTTCATAAATTAAATATTCAGGATAATATTTTTCTATTATAGTTTTAAAATTATCTAGGTCTAACCTGCTATCTTTTCCATTAGTCCATTCAGTTGAAAGATAGAAATTTTTGTTTTCCCAATTAAAAAGTACATCTTCAAAAAATCTTGGCTTTCCATCATTGAATGTTAATTCATCTTTTGATAATTTTTTCTCAGAAGTTTTAAAAATTGAAGTTAAACTGAGTTCATCGGTTTTAATAGATGTATAAACTGGATCAGGATTTATTTTAAAATATGGTTTTATTTTATTTAAGTTATCCAATTCATTAAGAAATGTTAAAACTTGAAATACAAAACGACCTGTATATTTTTCGCTAACATAGATTTTTGGATCTTTATTAGATTCAACTTCTGAATCAATTTCACTTACATAATCGATAAATAATTTAGAACAAATAGAATCGTATTCTCTTTCTGAAATTTCATCAAAAAATCCTATTTCACTTGGAGGATGGTTAATGGTTTTTTGAATTTCAAATGTTTTTTTCAACTGTATTTCATTAGTTGATTTTCCGACAACATCAAAATTGTAGTAAACATTGTCATTAACAGAAGCAATTAAAACATCGCCTTCGGAGATTGTTAAATCGGTTAACACAGTTTCACTTGTGTTGATAATAAAATCAAATGCTGTTCCTGATTCAATTCTTGAAAAGGTATCAACAAGTTGACTAACGGATATTTGAAAGTATTTTGCCATAATTATTATTGCGTTTTATATTCATAGAATTGCCAAACAAGAACTTTTTTTAATTCTGTTTTGTTGTTTGATGTCGTGAGCTCAAAATATTCATTACTTTTAATGCTATTCAGCAAATCAGTATTATCAAATTTTAAAGTGTAAAAATCAGTCTTAGTTGGTGAATCGCTTCTTTTTTTATCTGATACTTTGAAATTAATATCAAGTTTGCCTAAATTGCCGTTGTAAATGACATTGTTAAATGATGAGCTTTTTAATCTGTCAATGTTTAAAACTTCAAAACCTTTGCTGTTTTTTTGAAAAACAATCGTGTTAGTTTTTGTGTGAAGGTTGATGTAAAATTGGTTGTCTCTTCTTTCAAAAATTATTTCATCCCCTGCATTTGCATTATTTGCTCTATAAAAATCACCAAGCCCATTAATTCTAAATTCTCCGCCATCTGTGATATGCACAGAGCTAACAATACCTCCATTTTTTAAGTTTATTAAACTTGGTTTTCTGTTAGCAGGGTCGAAGAGGTTTTCGATTCCTTTTACATTCTTTGAAACAAGAACATAAGTTTCATTTGTACCGCTTTTTCCAAGTTCGGTATTGTTTAACGATTTTATAAATTGCTGTATATTCATTGTTACAAATATTTTTTAATCACTTTGGCAATACCTCTCGCCATTACTGGCGGAACAGCGTTGCCAATTTGCATGTAAGTTTTCAAGTATGCCCCAAGAAAAACATAATCATCTGGAAAAGATTGAATTCTTGCAGCTTCTCTTGGTGTAATACTTCTTGCTTGTTTTGGGTGAATGTGAGAATGACAATCCATTTTTAAATGAGCCGTAATTGTACGTGAAGGTTTGTCTTCAACAAGTTTGAAATACTTGTCTTTGAAAATGTGGTTCCGGTGTAAGTATGGCATAATGTGTTTTACTTTTTCACTTGTCCCATCTTCACCTTGTTTTAATGTCTTGTAGATTTCGTAATTAATATCATTTGCATAACGTGCTTTGTGATTAAAAACGTAATCTATTTTTCTGTTTTGATTAATTAATTTTAAATACGAATTTTCAGTTCCTTTAAACGGATTAACGTCAACTTTCTTGCCCGTTTTTTCATCATCAACTTCGGTGATATTTTTTTCTCTCGGGGCTTCAAGTTGCTTGATAAACGCTAAAGCATCTTTGAGCACATGTTTCTTTGTATTTTTATAATTAAATTCAATTTCTTCAAATATTTGTGAAGGCGTGATGTTTTTGCTTTTCAAAACATCTTCACGGATTCCGATAAAAATTAAACGTTCTCTTTTTTGAGCTACACCGAAATTGTCAGAAACTAAAACCTTACAACTTGTTTTATAGGTGTATATTTTTATACCTTTTTTAATTTTGATGTTGTTGTAATCTTCAATGATTTGTTGAGCATATGGCAACATTCCTCTTACATTTTCCATTACAACAAACTTTGGTGCTATTTTCTCAATAGCTTTGATAAAGTATTTGTAAAGTTCGTTTCGAGGGTCGTCAATAATTCGTTGCTGATTTGCCGAACTAAATCCTTGACATGGTGGTCCTCCTATTACAACATCAATATCGTTATGTATATAGTTTTCAATATGATTTACAATTTCACGAATGTCGGCACATATAATTCTATCTTCTTTTACTTGGGGGTGATTAAATTTAAATGTTTCAATGCAAACTTCTTCGTAATCGTTAGCAAGGTCTATTTGATAACCCTCCAGTCCAAAGCCTAAACTTAAACCACCTGCTCCACAGAAAAAATCAATCGTTCTTGGCTTGATACTTTCCTCTGCTTTTTTTTGCAAAGCTTTTCTTTTGTTTGGGTCTAAATTGTCAAACACATGTCCAATTTCTTTTTTGTGTTTAAGATTAAAATTTATTGCTGATATAAACTCGCTGTAAAGTGGTTTTTTCAAGATTGAGTTCAACAGTTTTTGTTCTTCTATTGAACCTGATTCAAAAACTTCAAGTAGTTTTAGTCGCTCAATAGTTTGATGAGAAAGTTCGTAATCATTTGTAGATAGTTTCAATTTATTTTTCAAAGCAAAAGCATTCATCAGCTTGACAAATAGATTTACCTTTTCTATGAAAAAGCTTTTATGCTTTGTTTTTAGAGTGCTTATATTTTGAAACATACTTACAATTCTGAAAGGTTTTTTTTAATACTTTTAGCAATCGCTTCTGCCATCAATGGCGGAACCGCATTCCCAATTTGTTTATACTGCTGTGTTTTTGAACCTTCAAAAACAAAATCATCAGGAAAAGATTGCAATCTTGCAGCTTCTCTTGGTGTTAATGTTCTTTCTTGTTTACTGTCTGGGTGAATAAATTGATTGCCGTCTTTATATAAATGAGCAATAATAGTCCTTGCTGGCAAATCCCAAAACTGAACAACATAGCTGTTGTCGAACACTCTTTGTTTAATATGATTTAAGTCAGGTCTTTTTTCTAACAAATCTTTGAAAGTCCATTTATTTTTACTCATTGCATGATACCTTTTTTTGTCTGCATCGTTGTGATTTCTCGCAATGTGGTTAAAAATCGTGTTATCATCTTTAGTTCTTATGGTTTCCAAAAACTCGTTCCATTTTTTAACTCTGTGTTTTATTTGTATTTCGCCTTGTCCTGCATGCAGAAATGGCAAATCCGAAATTGCTTCTTTTACCGATACAAACTTTTTTTTGTTAGCTTTTTCCTTGTCAGAAGTTTCGGGATTGTAATGTGTTTTAATAATTCCTTTGTAAATGTCTTTTGGATCAAGTTTGATGTCCTTACGTACTCCAATTAAAATTATCCGCTTGCGAACTTGTGGCACACCGTAATCGCAAGAATTTAAAACCATATCGTTTGGATTTGGAATTAGATTATAATTTTGGCCTAGTTTTTTTAAAATTATTTCTAATATTTTCTTTTTGCCCAATTTTGCTGTTAGTAAGCCCGTCACGTTTTCAAATACAAAAATCTTTGGTTTGAAATGCGTTAAAATTTTTTCGTAACTCTCAAATAAAAAATTTCGCGGATCACTTTTCATTCCTTTTTCGTCTTTTGCTCGTCCTAATGAAGAATAAGCTTGACAAGGTGGACCTCCTATAAGCAAATCAACAGTTTGATTTTTAATTTCTTTTTCTATACAATCAAGTATATTCTCATTAGTGATATCTCTTTCAAGTACACTAATTTTATTTTCAGGGTAGCCATAGTATTTCATTCTTGTACGTAGACTTTCGCACGCATAATGGTCATATTCAACATGTGTCAGTGCTTTGAAGCCTTGTCTGTAAAATCCTTCACTTAAACCACCACATCCTGCAAACAAATCAATAAAAGTTAACTTCTTCTCCATTCCTATTTCCCTTTCTTTTTACCTTCAAACAATCCATCACAGAAAAATTCATGAAAATTCATGTCCAATCCATTGCATAGTATTTTCTCCAATGTTTCTACAGATACATTTCGTTTTCCATTTTCTACATGGTTCATAAATGTGCGGTCTATCTCAGCTTTAAATGCAACAGCCTCTTGCGTTAGATTTTTCTCGGTTCGTATTTCCTTTATACGCAAGCCAATGGTGGTTTGAATATTCATTGTACAATAGTAGAGAATGTGACTTAAAGTACATTTGCTTTTAAGTCACTATGGATAAGTTGTATTTCATCCGCCGAATAAAGAAGAAGACCCTGAAAGCTAGCCGCAACTACAGCAAGTGCCGTGCACAGCGAAAGGTGCGAAGTAGCTCAATAAAGTTTCCAAGCTCAGCTCCAAAAAAATAAAAATTGTATTTTAATTTCACGCCTAATTGTTTGACAAATACTAAAACCAAAATAATTTCGTTAAACAAAAAAAACATCTCAAATGAAAAGCATCCTTTTGTCATTGGTAGTCGTAATTGCATTATTCAGCTCTTGTCAAAAGCAAGATCTCACGCAGACTCGTGTAGGATTTTATGTATTCAATCCAGATTATGTAACGCCCAATGAAGGACTTGAGTACAACCTCTATATCGATAATCAATACAGTGGCACACTACAAGTTTCTTCTACCGAAACCGACGATAGTACGCTGATGAATTTCCATATATTGGATGCCAAAAGACATGATATACAAGTCAAGAAAGGAAATACCCTTGTGAGCTCTACCTATGTTCAAATAGGCAAATGTCAAACAAAATCTGGCACAGGACTGCAAATAGAAAATTATAAAAATGGTTTTACATTTAAAAATTTGACCAACATGAGCTATGCCACGTATGGCATTTTTCAGTAGAGAGAAGTGCGTAT